>CAIMNF010000589.1 GCA_903842755.1 Oligoflexia bacterium | reverse complement strand
GTGACCACTCAAAAGGCAGCAGAACTGATTGTAGCCATGGCCGCCAATCGCTACCAAGAAAAATTTAATGACCTTTACGGGAAGATACAGCTGCAGTTTTCACATCAGCCCGAGATGATTCAGTCGATGAGCTTGGCTCTTGCAAAGCAATCCTCGAATCGGTCTCCCGCTTCAATTGACTCGGACCAAGAGAGCTTTACCAAGCAAATCTGTGATCAAGGCGCGATGAGCAAGGGCGTAGTAGATTTTGTAGTGGAAGACCCCAAGCAAGCGCAAAAAGCAAAAGCGCTTCTTGGCGAGCTAGGCGCGCAATGCTCCAAAATAAATTAAGAAGCGCGCTGACCTGCGTGAACCAAAATTTTTAGGTCATTTCTAAAAATAATTTCCATTTTATTGGGATAGATTAGTTTTTGAACAATCCCTTCACCAAAGGTGGGGTGCGAAAGTTTGTCACCGGCAGAAAAAGCTCCGGTCGGTGCATAGGGCTTCATTGGTTTGGTGGATGCGTTGATTTGTTTCATCCACTCGACTTCAACAGAAACGACTTTATCGGCGGCCTTTGTTCTGGTCGCACGCGGTTTTTTCTCAACAGCTGCACCGGGCTCTTTTGCGCCTTTTTTCGGCTTAAAATTATGTTCACTTTTGCAAGTCCTGCACATCACCCGCGCGGGGTTCGTGTCAATCATCGACATGATGGTGTGGGCTAAATCCATTTTGCACTTGGTGCAATAACAGACGATTTCTTTTCCTGCGGCCAATTCGGTATTTGAAGGTGTATTTGTCATGGGTCGCTTGAGTATAGCATTTCGAACGATTGCCGTAAATGAATTTCCGACTTATACTGTTGATCATATGGAAAAACGTTCTCCCCAACGTGAAAAACTTCTGGAACAAGCAAAGGATCTTGCCCAAAACCCCGGAGTTTATTTAATGAAACACGTTGCGGGGCAAGTTTTATATGTCGGAAAAGCCAAAAACTTGCGTTCGCGGGTCAGCTCTTATTTTCAGCCCATTGTGCATGATCATCCTCGGACGGAAATGTTGGTTCAGGGAATTTCGCATTTTGAAGTGATTTTAACCCAAACCGAAAGCGAAGCCCTCGTTTTGGAATGTACGCTGATTAAGCGCTATAAACCAAAATTTAACGTCATGTTAAAAGACGATAAGCATTACCCGTACATTAAAATCTCTCAAAAAGTCGATTTTCCAAGGCTCGAGTGGACGCGGAAAGTGTTTGCCGATGGTGCGCGGTATTTTGGGCCATTTCCGTCGAGTCATTCGGCAAGAATTGTTCTAAGGCTTTTGACAGAGCAGTTTAGGCTTCGGGATTGTTCGGATAATACGTTTGCCCATCGGTCGCGTCCTTGTATTTTATTTCAAATGGACCAATGCTCAGGTCCTTGCGTCCAAAAGCTCACCGTGCAGCAGTATCAGGCGGATATTCAATCGGCGATCGATGTTTTGGATGGAAAAGGCCACTCCCTAATTCAGGATTTAAAAACACAAATGCTGGAAGCGGCTGAAGAAGAACGATTCGAAGATGCGGCCCGCCTTCGGGATGAAATTCAAAGCATTGACATGATTACGCAAACGCAGTCGGTTTCACAAGAGGACAAGCAATTGGACCGCGATGTGTTTGCTTTTGAGCGGAAGGACGCGCTTGCACACGGAGTGGTTTTGCAAGTGAGGCGTGGAAAATTGCTTTCCGTAAAGCATTACCATTTGTTTCATGTGGAGGCCGCACTTTCCGACTCGCAAATCATGTTCGACTTTTTAGCGCAGCACTTTTTGTTAAATTCCAAAGCGGCGGATGCTTTAGTCAAGGCAACGCAAGTTTTAGTGCGCGATGATTTGCCTGCGGAACGGCAAGTTCTCGAAAATACCCTCGAAATTCAAATTACGGTGCCCGAAACGGATGCCGAAAAACAGCTCGTGAACGTCGCGCATACCAACGCAAAACATGCCCTTGAGCAAGGAGGCAGCCGCGAAGGCGGCCATGGTTTCACTGCGCTTGAAGAGGTTCAAGAAAAGCTTGGTCTGGATCGCCTTCCCCGTCGGATCGAATGTTATGATATTTCCAATACCCAAGGCGAAGATTCGGTGGCCTCACGGGTGGTATTTATTGATGGGGCGCCCGATAAGAATCTTTACCGACGGTATAAAATCAAAACCGTAATCGGGGCCAACGATTTTGCAAGCATGAGAGAAGTCATGGACCGCCGCTTTAGCCAAATGAATTTAAGAGTTGGTGACGAGAGGCCAGACTTAGTCTTGATTGACGGAGGGAAAGGCCAGCTTTCGCAGGCTCAGGCCATTTTCAAAGAGTTAAATATTGTCGACGTTGCGTTAGCGGGTTTGGCTAAGGCCAGGACCGAAAGTAATTTTAAGGAGAAAGAAGTCAGTTCCACGTTTGAAAGAATTTTTTTACCGAACAGGGTCAATCCGGTTAATTTGCTTCCCCATACACGGTCTTTTAAATTGCTCACCCATTTGCGGGATGAAGCGCATAGATTCGCCCTGGCTTATCATCGAAGCCTACGGGATTCGCTCAAATAAACGTTAGACTGAAGTCTACGCTAAAAGCAATCTGCCGTTAGCAGATTGGAGCAATCGTTGAATGAACTTTTTAATTTGTCGCATACGGAAAAATTAGCACGCAGCCTAGGGAACAGCAAGTCGATTCTTGAGTGTTTTGTGCAAGCGCGTCAAATGGAAGCAAGAGCGTGGCTTAAATCATCGATCAAGTCTTGAACGTCTTCAATTCCTACGCTCAAGCGAATCAGTTGATCATGAATGCCCAAGGCCTTCCTGTTTTCGGGGGGAATACTGGCGTGGGTCATGATCGCGGGATGTTCGATCAGGGATTCGACACCACCCAAACTTTCCGCTAGTGTAAATATTTGCACGGTTTCAAGCACTTTTCTCGCGTCTTTGAGCTCGCCTTTAATGAAAAACGAAATCATCCCACCAAATCCTGACATTTGTTTTTTTGCCAATTCGTGCTGAGGGTGACTGGGGAGTCCTGGGTAAATGACTCGATCGACTTTGGGGTGATCGGCCAAAAATTGCGCGATTTTTAAAGCGTTTTGCTCGTGCTGTTTCATTCGGACATGCAGGGTTTTCAGTCCACGCATCACTAAAAAGCAATCAAAAGGGGCCGGCACCGCTCCAATTGCGTTCTGTAAAAACTTAACTTTTTGATAAAACTCAAGGTTGCGGGTGACCAGCACTCCGCCCACCACATCGCTGTGGCCATTCATGTACTTGGTGACAGAATGAACCACGCAGTCTGCGCCCAAATCGAGGGGCTTTTGAAAATAAGAGCTCATAAACGTATTGTCGACAATGGTGAACACTCCCGATTTTTTTGCAAGATCGGTCAGGGCACGAATGTCGAAAATCTTCAGCATCGGGTTGGTGGGCGTCTCGATCCAAAGGAGTTTGGTTTGCGCACGGATTTGAGCGCGAACTTGGTCGAGATTGCTTAAATCCATAAAGGTAAATTGAATCCCAAGAGGCGAAAGCACTTTGTCAAAAAGCCTAAACGTTCCGCCATACACGTCATCCGAACAAATCACATGGTCGCCAGGTTTTAGTGTGCGCAGGATTGCATCACTTGTTGCTAATCCAGAAGCAAAGGCCAATGCGTACTTTCCGTTTTCCAATTGTGCCACACAATCCTGATAGGCCGTGCGGGTGGGGTTGTCCGTTCGGGAATATTCGTATCCGGAATGCTTACCCGGCGATTCCTGAGCGTAGGTGCTGGTTTGATAAATGGGGACCATGACCGCACCTGTTTGAGGATCAGGGGATTGCCCCGCATGAATGGCTAAGGTCCCAAAGTGATAGGTTTTTGAAGTCGAGTTTTTTTTCATAACGATCCCTCTCGTGACGCAGCTAAGGCGGATAATCTTCCAATAGAGCCGTAAACGGCCTCCAGCACCGGAAATTCATTGAAGTCATTGCAGTTCCAAAAATCATGTAAATCTTTAAAGCAAAGCTTTTTGAAAATCATGCCTTGGCTATTTAAATTGTCGAGATCATCCCGCTCTGTATTGGCCCGAATAAATCCGCCAATCAGTTCGTGTCCCATCATATAAATCACGGGCTCTGAGGAATGGCCGTCTGTACTGAGCTGAGTTGGGATTCCCTCTTGAATAATGACTTGGTGGATTTGGCTTTTGTTTTTACCCACGCTCATTTTGTTTTTCGTTCTTCGGTTCATGTTTTTTATTTCATCTAACGAATGAACGACCATAATGCCCATGCCATAGGTACCTGAATCGTTTTTGATAAATAGTGCGGGTTCGCGGCTAAGCTGATGGGCCTGTTTTTGCGCATGAAGGGTTGCGAACATTTTCTCTGCAACCTGAAGGACACTTTCGATGCCTTTGCCTTCCCCGAAATCTACGTTGCCCACGGCTTCACTT
This sequence comes from Oligoflexia bacterium, assembly GCA_903842755.1. Taxonomy (GTDB): domain Bacteria; phylum Bdellovibrionota; class UBA1018; order UBA1018; family CAIMNF01; genus CAIMNF01. Next base: position 3,574 of record CAIMNF010000589.1, on the reverse strand, counting down.
GCAATGGTGATGTGCCAAGGGTCGATTCCAATGAGCGTGGCAAATTCGGTTGCAATTTGATTGTAAAAATGAAAGTGCGTGCTTTTTTTACGGCTATGCCAGCCGAGCTTGTAAGTTGGCATAATCGGCTGTTTGACTTCATCGAAGTACGTAGGATATCCCTGCGAAAAATCATTATTCAAAACCACCCAATCGGGAACAAAGCCGTTCATGGTTTGTAAGATTCCAGATCGAATTTCCAAAGCCTGGGCGACGAGTTGCTTTCCGCTGGCAGTAGTTAAATGAGTAGTTAAAGGAGTAGTTGAATGAGCAGTTAAGGGGGGCGTCGTAGCTCCTGCGTCCACGCTTCCGTCGATTCGGGGAGGAGGATTGATCCATCCGATTTCGGTTTCAAAATCGGCGTCGTCTAGAATGGTTTTCAGGCAATAAAGATTCTCCAAATAAAAGCGGTTCTCCGTGTGGGTCTCGGGAATAAGCAGAATTTTTTTGGGAAGTTCAAGCTTTAAGTCGCGCGCCATTTCTGCTATTTGAGTTTTAAAAAGCTTAGACGCATTTTCAAAGTCCACTTCACAAATATTATTAAAGCCGGCCGGAAAAAGATTAGAATCGACGGGGGCGATTTTGTCGCCCGAGTCGCGGATATCGACCGAAGAATAAAAAGGTGCAGTGTGGTTCTTGAATTGCTCTTGGAACCACGCGTGAATTTGATCACGATTTTTGAAGATTTGTAACGCCATTAGATTTTTGATTTTACTCATTACATTTTCCAAATTCTGAAAGAGCCGGGTTTTGGGACGTTAGAGTCTTCACTCGATTGATTTCCCCTCGTATTTCATCAAAGGTGATTTTGATTTTCGGATAAAAAGACCGGTCGTGGCTTCCTTTTTGAATTTGTTTTTCTTTGGCCTTATAAATCGCACACCATTCCTGAATATCTTGGCCGGAAATTCTCGAAAGATGGTTGACCAACGTTTCTTTGAAACAGGTTTTAATTTGATCTAAGAATTCAAGCCAAACGTTTTCGTGGGTAGCCTTTGATTTTTGAGGCAGGGGCCACTGATCGCACTGAGCCGTTTTTAGCTTAAAATAAAGCGAGCCTTCTAACTCTGGTACTTGGCTTGGCTTTTCACTTGTGGCTACCGCTTGTTCATAAGAGTCCAAACTGGCCTGCGCTTCCGTAAGGCGTTTTTGCTCAATCAGAATTTGCGCCTTTAAAAGCAGGGCTTTCTCTTTTTGGAGCAGCGTCGGATTTTGCTTGAGTAATTCTTCTACCATTCCACGGGCCTCTGAAAGGTGGCGGATTTGAATATAGGCTTGTATTGCTCCAATCCGGGCCTCTCCACCCGTCTCTTGTTTAAAGTGATTTTGGATATAATCTAAATAGGCAGGAATGGCCAATTTTGGACTTCCAGATTGCAAGTAAGCATCCCCAAGATGCAAATGAATTTCATCAAATTGGGGGCCGAGGGGATAGCGATCTAAATAACGCTGAAAGGGCGGAATCGCCCCCTTAAAATTCTTTTGCTGAAGGGCGCGCATGCCGTCTTCGTAGAGGATGTTTGGCTCGGCTGCTGTGCGTGGGCCTGGATTAAGCTCTTCAGCAAACGTGGACCCTGCAAATGCAAAACCGAAAAGCAGTATGGTGAATTGAAATGACACCCAAATCTTCATAGTTTAAAGTAGCCTATCATGAACAAAAAGCCCCGGATATTGATTTTCAGTACGGTATGGCCTGAACCTCAGTCATCGGCGGCAGGTGTGCGGCTCTTGCAATGGATCAGTCTTTTTCGTAGCTGGGATTATGCCGTGGTTTTGTCATCGCCCTCACAATTAAAAGAGCCTCAGGAGTGGGGTTATTTTGCACCTCCCGAACAGGTCTCTCTTTTGCCATTGCAGTTGAATGATTCTAGTAGCAAAGAGAAGATCGCAGCGGTGGACCCTGAAATTGTTCTTTTTGACCGCTTTATCTTAGAAGAACAATTCGGGCATCTGGTGTACGAAGCGTGTCCCCAGGCGCTCATTTTGTTAGAAACGCAAGACCTACATTTTGTGCGCCGAGCCCGCGAACAAGTAAAAGAGAAATGGCTGGAAATGACGGGAAAAGAACTACCCGAGGCATTTTATCACACCGAGACTGCGGTAAGAGAAACCGCCTCCATTTACCGTTGTGATTTAACGTTCGTCGTATCTGCCTTTGAAGCAAATCTTCTTCAAACGGAATTTGGTTTAGGTTCGGAGTGTGTAAAATGGGTCCCTTTTTTTTATGATTCTCCTGTTGTGGAGTCTTCGAGTGCATGGGGCAGTGACGCTTTTGAAGATCGAAACGGCTTTTGCTTTATTGGAAATTTTAGGCATGCGCCCAACGTGGATGCACTAAAGTGGTTAAAAAAGGAAATTTGGCCTGAAATTCGCGCAATGATTCCTGGGGTTAAAATAGAGATTTGGGGCGCTTACCCCTCGTCCGAGGGAATGCAGCTCCATGATCCGTTCAGTGGCTTTTTGGTGAAAGGGCATGCCAACTCTTTAGAAGAAGTGTTTGAAGCTTCTTCAGCCGGAAGCAAGCCGCGAGTAAGTTTAGCGCCGCTTCGATTCGGTGCTGGAGTGAAGGGAAAGGTGCTCGAGTCCATGCGCTACGGTGTGCCGGTGGTAGGAACTTCCGTTGCCGGTGAAGGGTTAGTGGAAACCGAAATCGGAAAAATCCCCCAGTTTGGAGAAGCTAATTTTCTTGGGAACAATCGTGGTGCAGAGTTTGCAAAATGTGCCGTGCGGGTTCATCAGCAAAAAGAGGACTGGAAAAAAGCGCAAATCGCCGGGAAAAACCTTTTGGAGAATCATTATTCTTGGTCGACGATTTCGGCCGGAATCAAAGCAGAAATTGATCAACGGCAAGAAGCCAAGCGGGCCGGGAGGTTACCCCGATGGATTTCTAAAATTGGCAGGCACGAATTGTTTAATAGCCACCGCTATTTTTCTAAGTGGATTGAGTTAAAAGAAAGGAAGTAGGCCCGCGGATCAAACGGTTCTGTTGGAGATGGTTCGAGCGGGACTTGCGCTGGCGACCGTGAACTCGGCGCTTTGGCCTCAGGAGCGTAGACCATAAAACCGATCACCAGAGCGCACCAGGCTCCTAAGAAGCCAAACAGAAAGTTGCCTGTATCGAAGGCGGGCGCAGGGGCGTCGGTTGGATCGTTTTCGTCCTCACTCATAATGCCTTTCTAAAGCTCAAAAGGGGTCTCTTTTGAGTGCTTCGTTAACTGTATCGGCATTATTTTGACGGAACTTTAGTGGTTTTTTTGCATTTTTTGAGTTCGGCTTCCCGGTTCAGCCCTAGCGAAGTTTAGAGATCGCTTTTACGCTATGAATGGGCAGGCCATCTTTGATGAATAAACGCTCAAATAAAGTCACGTCCGGAATTTTTAATAAGTGGGGGGAAGGGTGTTTTTCGTGAAGGTGGTAACTTAAATCGGTGATTTCAAAAACGTCCGAAACGGACTTAAGCTGTTCGACAATAAAATCAAAGTATTCTCGATGATCGGTTTTGAGATGAAAAACCCCTTCAGGGCGCAGCACAGGC
>CAIMNF010000588.1 GCA_903842755.1 Oligoflexia bacterium | reverse complement strand
TTAAAAAATCCGTCCGGATTTAACAGCGGCGCAATCACTAATTTAGAGTCCGGATACTTTTTCATATTGGCCATCGCCCATTGCGCGAGCTCGAAACCAAAATACAGCGGCGTAATTTCATCTCCGTGAATCATCGAAAAAACTAAGGTCACGTTTTTAGCTTCCGCGGCCCCAAATTCATAATAAATTAACGGTCGCCCCTGAACGGAAGTTGAGCCGATCTTCCAATCAATTTGGTGGCAAGGGGATGGGCCCCACTTTCGCTTTAAAAAAGCTTTTTCTAAATCCGAACAGAGTTCGGGTACTGTTTTTTGAATGTCGTCTGCCCTTGACCAATGACTCGCTACAAAGCCAAGGCATAGGCAAAAGAAACATAGAAAAATGCGGTGCTTATTTATTAGTCTCAACATGCTCAAGTTTTTTCTTTTTCCGATAATAGTTCAGGAGCAATACTGCAATGACCACTGCAATGACTCCCACAATTCCACCTTCGATTTTCTTGATAAACCGAATGACTTCCTCTAAGTAATCGCCAAAATAATACACGGAGTAAATAATGGTGGGCACACTAATCAACATGGCCGCCCCATCAAAAAAGACGAGTTTAAAATACGGTACGTGTAACATCCCTGCCGAAAAAAAGATGGTCGACCGCACTCCGGGCATAAAGCGCGAAGTAAAAAGCACTTTTCCAGAATGACCTTGGAGGCGACCCCGAATTTCTTCGATCTTACTTTCGTCCAGAAACAGACTAAAGGGTTTAATCTTTAATAATCGCCGTCCATAGTGGTGGCCCAAGTAAAAAACAAAGGTGTCTCCAATAAAGACTCCCGCCAAGCCAACCGCAATCATTTTCCAAATGTCACAAAGTCCATAATAGGCCATGACTCCGGCTGCAATCAACGTCACATCCTCAGGCACGGGCACGCCTAATCCGCACGCAAGCAAAATGACAAAGATACCGAGGTAACGGTAAGGCTCAGGGCAATCAATTAAAAAATCTACAATAAAGTCCATGGGGTTTAGCCACTAGTAGACACGATCTTTCGCTTTTTTGAAAGAGGATGTGAGTCTCGATAGGAATCCATCAGTTCCCCTAAGTTTAAATGGGTGTACCGTTGAGTAGTGGACAAACGAGAGTGCCCTAATAACTCTTGTATGCTCCGCAAATCAGCTCCCGCTGAAAGTAAATGCGTTGCAAAACTATGTCTTAACGCATGGGGCGAAATCTTTCGGTTTTCATGCCACCAATCCGGAGAAAGCTCGGCAGCTCGAACTAACTGCCTGGCCAGAATGCGAGCAATGCTTCGTGGAGTAAGGCGCACCCCCTGACCATTGATAAAAACAGCCGAAGACTCGAACGGTCTCGCATCCAAATAGTCCTGCAAACTTTCTTTTGCGATTGCGTTCAAGGGAACCCACCGTTCTTTTTGACCTTTTCCGACCACATTGACCCAATCTACACGCGCCTTGAGCTGATGAAGATCCAGGTCAGAAACCTCGCTCACCCTAAGGCCGCAGCCGTATAACAATTCAAGAAGTGCCTTGTCCCGTTTACCCATCCATGTTGAAACATCGGGTGCCCGCATGAGCTCTAAAACCTCTTCCACTTTTAAAAAAGCGGGGAGCTTTCGTTCCACTTTGGGGCTTGGAATGTAGGCGAGCCAGTTTTTGGTGATCAATTTTTTCCGTTTTAAATATTTAAAAAAGGTCCTCAAGGTGCTCATTTTTCTAGAAACCGATGCTGCCTGCAATTCCACCACTGCTTGAGTGCAAAAGGAGCGAAAGTGAACCGCAGAAATTTGATCTAAATCGCACACGTCGCTCAATTGAAATGCATGATTTAGAAAGTCCAGCCACTGCGCTAAATCATTCTGGTAGGCGCGCAGAGTTTCCAATGACCAATTTTTTTCGCTTCGCCCAAACTCAATAAACTCTGCCACTAATTCCTTTAGGGAAGACTGTGAATCGACCATCATCTTTTTTAGTTTAAAGCGAATCTGCCTTAAAAGCGCGTTTAAATTGTGGGCGATTCGCAACTATGATAAACCTCAACCATCATGTCCCCAACTTCCGTTCATATCATTGGCAGTGGCCTTGCGGGCTCCGAGGCCGCCTATTTTTTGGCGGAAAAAGGAATTCCGGTCGTCTTGCACGAAATGAGACCCCAGCAACTAACCGAAGCCCATCAAACCGGTGAATGCGCAGAATTAGTTTGTTCAAACTCATTAAAGTCGACCTCGCCGACCTCTGCACCCGGAATGCTTAAAAAAGAAATGTCCCTCATTGGAAGCTTGATTTTAGAAGCGGCCGAGTTCTCGAAAGTACCCGCCGGAGAGGCCTTGGGAGTGGACCGCACTGCCTTTTCACGGTTCGTAACCGAGCGTCTAAAGAGTCATCCCTGTATTACTTATCAAGAAGGCGAAGTACGTGCCCCGTTTCCGAATTCCGTTAACTTGATTGCCACAGGTCCCCTCACCAGTCCCGCCTTAACCCAGTGGCTAATGGGCGAAACGAAGCGAATTTTAGCGTACCATGCGATGCCCTCTGGCTCGGGACCGTTGCTTGATCATTTAACCCGCCCCGTAACAGAAGACACGGACTCGGGCTGTTATTTCTACGATGCCATTGCACCGATCATCGATACTCAATCGATTGATTTTGAAAAAGCATTTGTTGCTAATCGCTACGATAAGGGAGTCAACGAAGACGAAGAGGGGGCTTATATTAATTGCCCGCTTTCACAAGAAGAATACAATGCGTTCATTGATGCGATTTTGGACGCAGTCAAAAACGGAGAAACCGTTGCGCCCAAATCCTTTGAAAAGGAAAAATTTTTTCAAGGATGCCAACCCATTGAAGCTATTGTTGCGACGGGACGGGACAGTTTGCGGTTTGGGCCGATGAAGCCTGTTGGTTTAACCGACCCTAAAACCGGAAAACGTCCCTTTGCCGCCGTCCAACTTAGAACCGAAAATTTATCAAAAACGGCCTACAATTTGGTAGGTTTCCAAACCAAATTGAAATACGGCGCGCAGCAAAGGATCATTCGGATGATTCCCGCACTTCACCGCGCGGAATTTTTAAGGCTAGGTTCGATTCATCGAAACACCTATGTGTGCGCTCCCCGCGTCTTGAATCCAGACTTGTCTTTAAAATTAAATTCAACCATCTACCTCGCCGGACAAATTACGGGGGTAGAGGGATACTTGGAATCCGCGGCGTCTGGGCTACTCGCGGCCATTTTTATCTCACAGCGAATGAGAAAACTCCCCCATCGCGCGCCCCCCACCCATACTGCATTAGGAGCCCTTCTTGCTCACGTTACCGCATCAGATCCGAAAAACTATCAACCCAATAATATCCAGTTTTCACTGTTTAACCCCACCTTCTTTGAAGGCGTTGAAGGTCTGGATAAAGGACAATTGCGGGAAGCAATGGCCAAACAGGCTCCCTTAAATATCAAGAATTGGATGCGTGAATGCTCGACTCTCTTTTTGTAATCTTAGGTGCCTCCATCTGGGCAACCGACACCTTATTTCGGCATCCCTTAGTCAGCCAATTGTCCGCAAGTTCCATCGTCCTGATCGAACACCTTATTGCGGCGACCGTTTCAGGGGTAGTGCTCCTTACCCTAGCGATCCGAAAAATTGTGCAGGGTCAGCCCGTTTCTTCGCTGCTCCGCTGGTGCATTCCGAGCGGCACTCCACTCCTGGGCATTGCTGTCATTGGAATATTAGGCTCTGCATTGGCGACGGTCCTCTTTACGACTAGTTTTCAATTCATTAATCCAACGGTCACGATTCTGCTCCAAAAATTTCAACCCTTGGTCGTCATTCTGCTTTCGACTGTTTTTTTGAAAGAGCGCTTGCCCCGTTTTTTTTGGCTTTTTACCTGCGCGGCACTGATTTCGGCCTTCTTTTTAAGTTTTCCGTCGGGCCTTCCGTGGCATGATATTCAGGAGGCGCTGGCCGATGACTCCATGAAGGGAATTATTTTAGCTCTTTCGGCGGCCATTTTTTGGGCGATAAGCACAGTCATCGGTAGAGCGGTGCTCTCCCCTGAAGATCCCCAAAGAAACATTTCCACCCTTGTTCTCTCTTTTTGGCGATTCTTTTTTGGGCTGATCGCGATGGGACTCATTTATTTTAAATCGATCCAGGTCCGCATGGACCTTGCGTTCGTGACGTTCCAATCTCCGGTCACTCTCCCACTCTTTTATATGGCCATCGTCCCTGGTCTTCTGGGTGTTTCCCTTTATTACCGAGGTCTATCCAAGGTCCAAGCCTCGGTGGCAACCTTGCTTGAGCTCTCGTTTCCCCTTTGCGCGCTCCTGATGAATTCGATTATTTTAAAAATGCCTCTCCAAAACATTCAGTTAATTGCAGCAACAGGGTTACTGTCCTCGATCCTTGCCTTAAGCCTCCTTTCAAAACGTTCTTCACCCAACTCCAACCATTGACTTATTGCTTTGCTCCACTTTTTCATTCCTTGACCCGTCGCACGCCGCATGTTAGCCCTCATGTCACCATGAATAAATATTTATATTGCGCTTTAAGTTTAGCAGTAGCCGTTACCCCATTTGCACGCGCATTCGAATTGAGTCCCATTCCTAAATCAGTCATGATGCCAAAGATTCAGTCGGCAATCAACGCGGTATGCGATCAATTGAAGGAAAGCCAAGCCGATGAGGACACCGTACCCAATCGCTGCGAAGTCGCTATTTACAAAGTCACTTCACTTGATGCGGCCACGTTTACGGAATCGAGTGTAAGTGCTCTCGCTCAAAAAGCTTTTGACCAAAACTCGACTCAACTCACCGAGCTTAAGCTACTAGGAGAAAATTCCGCACACCTTTTAGAAGTTCAAGACTATATTCGCTCCATGGGGCAATTTGCAAACTTATCGGAAGGCGATCACCCGTTCATCGACGAATTAAATCTTCAAATTTACAAAATGGCCACCAAGGGTCGCATTTATTTTGAGGGTGGAAAATCGGATCGATGCATGGGAACCGATCATCCTGTATTTGCGGTTCTGCGATTAAGCAAAGATCAAGAAGAAGGCGAATTGATAACCTGGTCGGTCGGTAAATAATCAAGTCCCATTCCCTTAGGCATCGGCATTAGTTTTCCGAAGTAAAAGCTCCATAAAAATAAGAACGCCGATTGATCGTCCACCAAATTCAGCCACGGGATAGCCCCAGTCCCGTAAAATTCCACATTGATAAATCGAAAGAAAAAAAACAGAAACGACACCCGCTAATTTTTCCAATTTAGAAGTTCGGCCACTTAAATAAACCCGGTCCAAAGAAATCGCAAGCATCGGGATGGCCATGGTAAACGAATAAAAAAACGACAAAGGATGCAGAACTGCGCTTAAGGCAAGGGTCGTGATAAACCGAATCTCGGGATTTTTTACGCGCTTACAGAACCGAATCAATAATCCGGAACACACAAACACAGAAAGCCCCATCGCTACCCAATAGGGCAAGTCGGCTTGAAAAAAAGTTTGTAAAAATAACGAAAAAAGAAATCCAAACTATTATTGGCCGCAAAGGTGTTTGGAGTACGCGTCCCTGCTGCAATCCA
>CAIMNF010000587.1 GCA_903842755.1 Oligoflexia bacterium | reverse complement strand
GTTTTGGATGATTACCTTGAAGGCAAAGTGGATCAAAAGTTAGAACTAAAGTTCCTCATCGGTAACGTAGAAAAAATTATTCGCTATGAGTTTCCTCTAAAGTCTGCGAAGTAACGGCCTGAAGTGCTTTTTTTGCAAGCTCAAATGAATATCCGTGCGCGACCAATTTTTGCATCAGTTTTTGTTTTTGAAGGTAGAGTTGCTGTTGTGCGGTGGGGCCAGCATTTAAACTAGCAGTTAAACCAGCAGTCAAGACGGTAGAACTTCGGTCCGCTCCATTGCGCCCTTTTGCTTTCGATCGCATAGGCCTTGTCCGAATCCGTTCCCAAAATTTCTTTGCAACTTCAACGGCGCGTGCTTCTTCTGCCTGGTCGTTTTTTTCAGGCGTAAAAGATTCTTTCGTAACGCCCTTTTCATTTAGCTTTTGCTCGATGTACCGGCGTCCCTTGCCTTGGCGTTCGTATTCCCGAGCAAGAATGCCGCCAAAACGAGCGTCATCCACAATTTTTAGTCTGAGGCAGTCTTCGATTACCCGTGGCACCCAGTCCGTGTTTTCATTATTTTGGGCGATTAATTTTCGATTCAGGTATTGGGCAAGGCGCGCGGCGGACGTTTCCCGTTTGGAGCAGTAGAATAAGGCAAGATCGAATAAATCTTTTTGCGATAAAATTGGCTTAGCCATGAATCACCCTTTGCAGTCGGTAGGGCTGACCGTCCGTTTTAGAAAGTAGCGCAACGAGGTGATTTGATGTCTTCACTAAGCAATAACGTGGAGCGTGAAGCTCATCACTCCATTTTCCCGAGGCACGCTCACAAAGTGCGGCGATGGTTTTTAGTTTTCCATGCAAAATATCTTGGGCTTCTTCCTCCGTTAAACTTAAGGAAGGCAAGTGGGTTGCGAGCGAATTTAGCGCTCGGTAAGCGCGGAGGGTTTCGAGCGGTACTTTTTGAGCAAGCGCCGTTTTGATCGCCTCTAACGAAAGCGATTCTGTATCTCCGCAGTCACTGCTTTTGGTTCGTCTCAGCACTTTGAGATGGGCAAGCGTATGGCCTTTTTCGGCTAAATCCTCGGCTATGGTTCTAACGTAAGTGCCACTTTCGCATTCAACTTGAAAGGACAGCGTATTTTCCCTTAATTCCACAAAAAATTTGGATATTTTTTTTTGAATTGCTTCGCGCTGGATTTCTTTTCCTTGGCGGGCAAGCGCGTAAAGGGCAATTCCGTCTTTTTTCTTTGCCGAATACATGGGGGGAGTTTGCCAATACTCTTGCTGAACAAAGGTATCGGCGAGCGCTTGCCATTCTTTTGTAGTGATTGAGGGAATGGGCTTGGTTTGAAGTACCGTTCCTGTATGGTCCGCCGTATCCATTTTAACACCCAGTTGAATGATTCCCGTATACGTTTTTATCGAATGCAAATAAGGATCGGCCAGTTTTGTGGCTTCGCCAAAAAGGATGATTAAAACTCCGGTTGCAAAAGGGTCCAGGGTGCCGCCATGCCCAATTCGGATCTTTTTATCCGTATATCCACTTTGAATAAGGGCGTGTTTGAGCTGACTCACCACTTGGGCTGAACTTAGCCCTTCCGGTTTTTCGACAATCAGTGCGCCGCTCAGGGCAGGTTTCGGCGCATTAAGAGGTGTGCTTTCGGAGCTATTGGACGCATCGATCATCGAGCGGCTATTTCTTTTCTGCTGCGAGTTGCTTTAGGATTTCGTTTACGCGAAGAGTGTTTTCAAGTCCTTTGTCTTCCTTAAAAATCAGCTCCGGCATTGCCCGCAAATTAATAAGGCGGCTAAGTTCCTTTTTTAAAAATCCCTTGGCATGATTCAAGGCCTCCAAGCACCCCTTCATTACTTCGGGCTGCGCATGCGTCTCCGTCAGCGATAAAATGGAAATTTTGACCGTTGCTTGCTTTGCATCTCGTGTCAGTTCAACGTCCGTCACGACCACCGTGGGCACCCGCGGATCTTTTAATTGACGATTAATTAAAATAGAAAGTTCGTCTTTAATGGCCGCCTGGATCCGGTTAATTCTGATTGCATCCATAAAAAGAGTTTCTAAAGTTCTTGGGAGATCATGTCGATTTGGTAGGCTTCGATCAGATCACCAATTTTAATATCATTGTAGCCGTCAATGCCCATCCCGCATTCGTAGCCTTGAGCCACTTCTTTTGCATCATCTT
>CAIMNF010000586.1 GCA_903842755.1 Oligoflexia bacterium | reverse complement strand
GGTGGGGAATATTTAATTCTTTTTGCGCAGCCATTGCTACTACGGCAAAAGCTTCGTTCACTTCCACTAAATCAACGTCGCTCATTTTCCAACCTGCACGATCCAGCGCAATGTTCATGGCACTTGCAGGCGCTGTGGTAAACCATACGGGATCCTGTGCAAAAGTCGCTTGCGAAACAAGGCGCGCGATTGGCTTAAGTCCCCTTTTTTGAGCACTTTCGGCACTCATCAATACCATAGCCGCAGCACCGTCATTTAAAGTGGATGCATTGGCAGCAGTCACGGTTCCATTTTTATCGAACACGGGCCTGAGCGTTGGAATTTTTTCAAACTTCACTTTTGCCGGGCCCTCATCCTGAGCAACGACAATCGCTTCGCCCTTTTGAGCAGGAAGAGTCAGCGGCGCAATTTCTAAATCAAACTTTTTCGCACTTTGTGCGGCCTGGGCACGCTTAAAACTTTCCGTCGCGAAAGCATCTTGTTCTTCTCGGCTAAACCCTTTTTCACGCGCGCACAAATCACCGCAATTTCCCATATGTTGTTGATGATAGGGGTCCCACAATCCATCATGAATCATCGCATCGATGACTTGGGCATTTCCCATTCTAAAACCGCCCCGCGCAGAAGGCATTAAGTACGGCGCCTGCGACATACTTTCTTGCCCACCGGCGACCACAATTTCACTACCGCCATTTTCTGAGCCCACCAAAATAGATTGAGCACCCAGCATCATCGCCTTCATTCCGCTTCCACAAACTTTATTGATCGTCAGCGCTGGAACAGAAGAAGGGATACCCGCATGAATCATCGCTTGTCGGGCCGGTGCTTGTCCTACTCCAGCCGTCAGGACATTCCCCATGATGACTTCGGACACGTCGCCTGCCGGAACCTGTGCCCGGGCAAGTGCAGCCTTAATTGCATGGGCGCCGAGTTGTGGTGCCGTAAGAGTGGAGAGAGCGCCTTGAAAACTTCCAATCGGGGTGCGGGCAAAGCCCATAATCATCACTTGCTTCATGCCTTGATCCTAACGCTGCGATAACCGCTTTGCAAACCCTCTTGCATCAACGAAAATAATCGATATGATTTTTAAATGAAAGCTCATTTCAATTTTGCTCTTTTTGGCTCCGTTTTACTTTATACCTCCATTCATTTTGGTGCGGCAAATGCAAGCCCGTTTGTTCCACAAGACCTCCCCGACTTGGTCGAAAAAATTATCCCCGCCGTGGTCTTTATTTCCACAAAAATCGATCAACGCGCAGCTTTACGCGCTCAAGGACTAGGTGACTTTTTTCAATTTTTTGGAATTCCTGAGGACCAACAATCGGGCTCCCTGGGCACCGGTTTTATCATCGACCAAGAGGGCTATGTACTGACCAACTACCATGTCGTGGAACAAGCCATCGACAACCAAGCAGCCGAATTAAACATTACCCTTAAAGATAAGCGGCAATTTGGCGCAAGAATCGTGGGTAAAGATCAGAAATCTGACATCGCCCTCCTGCAACTTCGCGACAAAACAGGTCGCACACCCGCCTCTTTAGCTTCGGCAAAACTATCCGATTCCGAAAAAGTTCGCATTGGGGAACCTGTTGTGGCCATCGGAAACCCATTTGGCCTAGATTATTCGGTTTCCGCCGGGATTGTGTCCTCCAAAAACAGGAATATTGGCCAAGGCCCCTTTGATAACTTTCTACAAACAGACGCCGCAATTAACCCGGGCAACAGCGGTGGGCCTTTGTACAACACCAAAGGAGAAGTGATTGGCATTAATTCGGCGATTTTTTCACATACGGGTCAGTCGGCTGGGATCGGCTTTGCAATCCCCATCAATGAAGCGAAAGCCGTTTTACCCAACTTAAAGAAATATGGCCGGGTCCCTCGCCCTTGGTTGGGAATTATTTCACGCCGAGTCACGGGTCAATTGGCTTATACTTACGGCCTACCCCGCGAAAATGGCGTTTTAATCATGAATTTGGTTGAAAATGCCCCGGCCGATTTGGGCGGACTCCAAGCGGGCGATATTCTATTTGAAATCAATGGCAAAAAGGTGAAAGAGCAAATAGAAATTGAGCGCGCACTTTCCGACTTAAAACCCGACGATACAGCAGTGATTACTTTACAAAGAGGCGGAAAAACCCTAAAAAAGAACCTTAAACTCGAAGAACTCCCTCCCCGCCTAAGTCACTTACGAGACGGAGTCATTTAAACTCATCGAAAAAAGGAAGCTCCATGAAGTGGGAACGTCGTAAAATAACCGCTAGCGCCAAGCCAGAAATTAAAACCACCGATCTTCCTTATGATTACCTTAAGCTTGTCGAACAAACCCTCAATCAAGCCATGTTAAAAGGGCTAGAAGAAATACGAAAAATTCATCCCGACAGCGCTTTTCAAGTGAATGGCGCGCTCTTTAGCGATGAAGTGCTGATCACGGTCACTTTGTCTCACGGTGAAAAAAATATCGCTGCAACCACGGTACATGCCAGCGCGGATTTTAACCCAGACCATACGCTGATCTCGTCTAACCCCATTGGATTAGACGATCATCCTGGAAGCACACCTTTAGAGCGGGTGCTGGGCGCGTGCGTTGACGCCGCTACTACCGTCTTTGATTTTTATTTAGATCCGTCCGATCCAGAAAAAATTGTTCAACTTGCGAACCATTCCCTAGGTTCGCTCGAGGAAGCGCCGTTCGAATGGACCATCATCGAAAAAACAGACCCAAAAGTATGGGTCAAAATGGACAAGTCGAATCCAAAGTTAGAAAAACTTGCCGACGAATGGTTGAATCGCCACGATCCGGATTTTAAAGAAAACGAAGAGGAAGAAGAATTTCTCAGCGAACGCTTGGAGGCGATCCGCAAAGCACGCGATGGTGATGGGCAAAACGGGCCGATCAGGCACTAAAAAAAGCAAACATGAAATTAGCTTTCGGCAAGTTCGATCTCGATGCACTCGTGCAATTGCCCGTTGAATTTAGTGCAGTTGAAATCGAATTTTTCGAGTATTTTCGCTGGCCACACGCACAGGCTAGGCGACTTTCAAAGTGGCTAACCAAAAAATCAATTCAAGTTATTCCTAGAATTTGTATGCGCCTTGAGCGCCCAATTGAGGAATATCAAGAGTCGATCGACCATTGGGAAGATCTCTTTTCGACTTCAACTTCGTACTATTCAGTCTACTCGGGGACAAGCGGGTGGCACCCTGAGCTTTCAAAAAATACTTTAATGAAATTAAAACCAGGAAGAACTTTCTTC
>CAIMNF010000585.1 GCA_903842755.1 Oligoflexia bacterium | reverse complement strand
TCTTCGATTTTTTTCTCTTTTGCCAAATTTTGTAGCTCCGATTGAATGGGAGAACGACCCATCAACGCAATAAGGAACTTTGAATCGGCTTTCTGTGCAGAATTCCAAGGAATTTCTATATAACGTGTAAATTGATAAATAAATGCAGACTGAACGGTATAAGAGGAATCAACCGTCTCGGCGCGGGCCGAAGGTAAAAAATAAAGCCAAACGAAAGTCACTAAAAAGAACTTCTGAATGAGCGTGTTCAATGAATATTAAAAAGTTTAGCAAAAGAATTTTAAAAGTAACTCAAATATTTAAATAATGTTGAAGTCAGATTTGAGTCAGGGCAATTATTGGCGCGCAGCAGTTCTGATTCGTGTCGCCATCTCGAAAACATCGACCAACAGCATTACGCCCCCAACAGCGACTAAGCACTCCCCGTTATACAACCGAAGTTTTGCTTTTTCCGCGATCGGTTCAGCCTGATCCACGAATTGGGAATAAACTGCCTTTTCTTCTGCAGAAAGAGTACCGGCATTTTCCTTGAGTACTTGGACACTTTCTTTTAACTTTTGACGAGCAAGCGAGTTCATCCTATTTTTATGCGAAGTCAGTAGCGCATACGTCTCCGAGGGCAAGTAGTCCACCTGACTGATCTTACCCCCTAAGGATTGAATGTGATGATATGCCATCTCAATTTCGCTTAACTGATTTCCAACAATCAAACCTTTAATCAACGTTTCAGCTTGGGCTTCTTGCGCCAAATCAATCCCGCGCAAAAAATTAATCTCTTCCCCGAACTCATCTAAGGGCAAATCCGCAGCCTGAACTTCCATGATCTTTAGCTTCTTTTCCCTGCTCAACGACTTAAAAATCAATTGCCGATGGTTAACTGTTTCAAGACCGTAATACGAGCGCACAATCCGATCTTCGGCGGTACCTGAACTACGAGGATGTTCTTCCTGATAGGCTAACACTAAGGCACTTTTTACTGCGGGCGAGTTTTCGGGTATAAAAGTCTGAGGTTGCTCCGCCCATTGTTTAACTTTGAGGTTTTGGGCACTCGCCCTTTCGTCTGCGGTCACTTCCGTAGGTTGACTCCCCTTCTTTGCTTCGACCGTGTAGTTTAGAAGATATCCGCCCTGATTTTCAGGGAAAAATCCCGCCAAATCTTTTGGAGTCAGTCCGTTCGTTAGCGGCACAAACCGATCTAAGTGGATCGCTTGGCGTTTTAAATACTCCTTCGCAGCCATGATACTTTCTGCTTCCCGACTAAGAGCAACACCCTGAGCATCAAGTCTGCCCGCACTGATTTTTAGGCCCGTTCCCAAACCGTAAAAAGCCGCACCCGCGCCCGCAACGACTTTATTTGCTCGCGTAATGTCAAGGCTTCGATTGAGGTGCACCTCAAAGTGATCAGGCTCTTGGCTAAAGCTCAAGGAACAAAGAAACACCAACAAAAGGCTAGCACTTTTCATCCCCCCTTTATACCGCGACCGATTAAGTTAGTATAGTAAGAGAATGTAAAAAAAGACCGCAAATCGTAAGAGAATACAACAAATTTAATTCAGAAGAACCTAACGAAAAGTAACGAACGTCTCTTTCGGCAAGCGAACTTGCTTATAGTTCTGATTGGTGTCCTCTGGACTACGATACCCTAAGGCCACTACGGCGACGGATTGAAATGGACCTTGGGCAGTCCCTAAAATTTCATCATATTTTCCACCATCAATGCCTTCCATCGGGCACGAATCGATTTTTAGTTCAGCCGCCGCAAGAAGCATAAATCCCATCACAATATATGACTGCCGCTTTGCCCAATCCGCCGCTTGGGGATTCTGGCCAATCGTACCGACCATCATGTTTTTGTAATCGGCAAGTTTATCCGTCGGAACTCCCCGAGTTTTTGAAACTAAATCAATATAGCTACTAATATATTCTGCATCTACCGTTTTGCGTGATTGAATCACCACGATATGTGAACTATCCGTAATTTGTGATTGATTCCAGGATGCAGCTTTTAGTTTTTCACGTAGCGCAGCATCTTCGATTACCACTAAATGATAAGGCTGCAGCCCATAGGAAGAAGGGGCCAATCGACCAGCTTCTATGATTTGCTCAAGCGCCGCTACTGGAATTTTTTTATTGGGCGCGAACTTCTTTGTTGCATATCTCCATGATAAAGCTGCTGTTAAATCGTTCATAAGTGTTCCCTTTCAATGTTTTTTTAATGATGCCAGAGCAAAACTACAAAATCAAATTGCAAAAAAAGTTTGTTTTTCATGTAAAAGGTCTCCGATACACTGAATTTATATGGAAAAAATCGCTCCACCTGGTCAAAAATACAAATTCAAAGTTAAACTCGAAATTTGGGAAGAAGGGATGGATTACTGTGCTGTTCCCGTGCCCGCAAAAATTACGGCGACCCTAGGAACAACAAAGGCCGTTCTGGTGATGGCCACTGTCAATGAATCCGCTCCATTCAAAGTCAGCCTTTTCCCGGTAGGAGGGGGCCAGCACTATATTCGGATCAAAGCCAAAGTCAGAAAAGAAACTAAAACCAAAGCTGGTGATATAGTTCAAATTCAATTTACGGTTTTGGACCGAGCTGATCTCACTTATCCAAACGATTTACTGGCCGCACTGCGTGCCGAAAGTCTGACCAAGGAATTCAAGGCCTTGCCCCCGGGCGCGCAAAATTTTTTATTGAGAAAAATTGAGGACGCGGCGAAGCCAGAGACTCGGAAAAAAAGAATCGATGAGGCGATTCGCGCAGCTTACCTCAGAAGCCGATCTAAACTGCCCCCTCACTCTGCTTAACTGTAAGGCCAACCTATTGTTTTTTTAGATAAAAACGTAGATTAGTCACGTGGTGACCAGCACACTTTCCCGAAATTCGCTGAATATTAACTGTTTTAAGGAGATTTTTTGCTTTTTTTCCGCACAGTCGGGGGGCAGTTTTTTAGTAAAACCGGCCGGTCGAGAAATCAATTGTAAAGCTCGTCGCCGGAATTCCAATCCCCGCCGCTGTTCCAATTACATCGTAGCCACCCAACTGACCCACCGTAAATCCTAAATTAGAAACGTCAGAACTAAAGATTCCCGGCAAATAGGTTTTGGTCACTGTGCCTGCCTTGATATAGTAGGGAACGCCGTTATCCATTCCTACAGTTAGGCCCCCATTCGGAGTCCACACCGTAGTTTGGTTCAAATTCCCTAGACGGGTATAGGGCAAATAGCCTGCGCCCCCACCCTGAGAGGTTGGATAGAAAGCGTAAGCCGAATTATCTAGTCCGAGTACCGTCGCAAAATAAAGATTGTTTGCGTAAGGATAAACACCGGTTATTGATTTTGCTTGGCCCGTGCTAATTAATTTCGATGCGGACGACCCGTCAGATGGAACGGAATAAACAAAATTATCCATACCAATGACTACAAAATCCACCGTTCCATTATTATTCTGATCTTGCCAAAGGTTTCCATTGTACGAGAGCGCAAGAAAATATAAGTAATAAGCGTTAGAACCTGCCGCATCGGTTGAAATCATCGGCACGCCGTGGCTTACCCCGTAATACAAGTTACCCCATTGCTTTTGAGGCGTATTCGGTACTGAATTGCAGCCTGCAGTTGTCCCAAAGGCGCCCGCAATCACACAGGAACCGTTATCCGCCAAAACATAAAACACAGTACCTACCGGGTAAATATCGACCAAACTGTTAAACTGACTATTACTTCCTTTCGTCCACGCGGCACCAATGTCACCGACCGATTTGTAATATACTTGCGAATTGTCGTCTAATCCTGCGATGTAGATTGTATTCTGAGTGGGTAGAGCGAATACCTGCGTAGCGATCAAACCTCCAAGATCGGCCGCCGAGCCATCCGGCCGAGTCATGATTACATCCCCAATCGTAGCGTTTAACGTTCCAC
Source organism: Oligoflexia bacterium (assembly GCA_903842755.1). GTDB lineage: Bacteria > Bdellovibrionota > UBA1018 > UBA1018 > CAIMNF01 > CAIMNF01. The sequence goes on along the minus strand of CAIMNF010000585.1, from coordinate 498 downwards.
CCTTAACCGTTAAAGTGACCTCGTTATTACTGTTTGGATTTGGATTATAGGTACCTGCCGCGACGGAGAACGTATATTTCCCGGCAGCGAGTTGGGATGATCCAGCGAAATCAACCTCCACATCATTCCAGTCTACGTAAAACGACGGAAGTGATGTCGGAACAGGAGGCGCGCTCGGGGCAGTTACATCCTTACTCGGGCACCCGACCAGGCCAAAGATTAAAACTAAAAACGCAAGACGTTGTAAATTTTTAATTTGTTTCATTTTAAACCTCGATTAGCTCTTTGATTTGCCAAGAACGTTGATGATAAAATCTTTTTTTGCATTCAAGGAATCGGCACTGTCCTTAAAATGATTATTCCGGACTTGTTCGGCAGCGGAATCTAAAAACGAATTGATGCCGGAGATGAGCGCGCTATCCATGAGCTGACTTGGGTCTAACTCTTGCTTCACCAGGGTTCGCGCTCCTTCAATTTTTTCAAGCAAATGTTTAGATC
>CAIMNF010000584.1 GCA_903842755.1 Oligoflexia bacterium | reverse complement strand
CGGAGGAACGGTGAGCACTTCGTACTCTTGGTAAGGAGCCCGAAGCGCGTCCCATTCTTTTACTGTGTACTGGGCTAAGTCCGCTTCGCTTAAAATTCCTTGATATTTTCGGGCTGTAAACGCAATTTTCTCTGCGATTTTGCCGCGATAAAAACTCTCGCTATTTTGCGCAATCGAATGCAAGGTTTTTGCTAAATCCTCTTGAATAATGAGTTCGCCCTGCGTGCGCCGGGTTCCATTTTTATTAAGAAAGATTTTCCGCGAGGCGCTGAATTCGTCTAACTCCGTGCGCTCGAGCGCAATGGCGTACGCCAAATCGGGGTAGATCGGAAAGCCTTCTTCCGATAATTTAGCGGCCGGCTCGACCAGACTTGCCCAGGGCTTGCTCCCCCATTTTTTATGGACGTAAGCAAGGCCCCGCACTAATCCCGGCACGCCGACAGAAGGCCCGCCGGTCGTAGAACGTTCCGGCACCGGATTACCCTTCCGATCTAAAAAGAGAGCCGCATGAGTGCGCATTGGCGAACGCTCCCGAAAGTCAATCACATGCGCCTGCTTGGTCTTCGCTTCGTAATAGATTAAGAAACCGCCGCCACCAAGGCCAGTTGCATGGGGCCTCTCGACGGAAATTGCAAACGAAGCCGCTACTGCTGCATCGACCAAATTTCCGCCGTCTTTTAAAACTTGGGCCGCAATTTTCGTCGTGGCAATCCCTTGGGTTGAAAGTACCCATTTTTTTCCATGCGCTTCCACTTGTTCGCGGGATGCTAGGGGAATCGGCTTTTCGGGATCGAGCGCATCCGAATGCGCCGCAGGCTGTTGCACCGATGCCGACTGACATCCGCTGAGTAACCCGCCACCACAGCCCAAGACGAGAAGGCCAACCAAAAGACAAAGGGGGCCTCTACCCGACAACTGTTGTTTAAGCGTAGCAAGTCGTGTGGCCAGAGCAAGTTGCATACCCGAAGGAAATCGCATCAGCCCAGCTTCTTTTGCAAATTCTGATTTAACGCCTCTAAAAACGCTTCCGTATTTAAATACTGATCGGCTTGGACTTTTTCGCCATAGATGCACACGGCTAAATCTTTGGTCATTTTTCCACTCTCCACGGTGCTTACACACACTTCTTCCAACGCATGGGCAAAGTGGATCAAATCTGGATTCTGGTCAAGCTTACCGCGAAACGCTAAACCACGCGTCCACGCATAAATAGAAGCAATCGGATTCGTGCTCGTTGATTTTCCTTGTTGGTGCATGCGGTAATGGCGAGTCACTGTTCCATGCGCTGCTTCGGCTTCCATGGTTTTTCCATCAGGAGTGAGCAACACGGAGGTCATGAGTCCTAATGAACCAAAGCCTTGAGCTACGGTATCGGACTGAACATCGCCATCATAATTCTTACAGGCCCAAACATAATTGCCGTTCCATTTAAGGGCCGAGGCCACCATGTCATCAATTAAGCGGTGTTCGTAAGTAATTTTTGCGGCATCAAATTTTGCTTTAAATTCCTTTTCGTAGGTTTCTTGAAAAATATCTTTAAAGCGGCCATCGTACTGCTTTAAAATCGTGTTTTTGGTGGACAAATACAGCGGCCATGAACGAGTCAGCGCCATATTAAAACAGCTGCGCGCAAACCCGCGGATGGATTCATCAGTGTTGTACATACACAGGGCAACGCCATCGCCTTTGAACTGATACACTTCAAAGCTCTTTGGCGCAGATCCATCGTCCGGCGTAAACGTCATCGTCAGCTTACCTTTTCCGTGAATTACCGTATCGGTCGCCTTGTACTGGTCACCAAACGCGTGGCGGCCAATAATAATCGGCGCGGTCCAATTCGGAACTAAGCGTGGAATGTTTTTACAAATAATCGGTTCACGAAACACTGTTCCATCCAAAATATTTCGGATGGTTCCGTTCGGCGACTTCCACATTTTTTTAAGTTTAAATTCCGTAACGCGTGCTTCGTCTGGGGTGATGGTCGCGCACTTAATGCCCACGTTATATTTTTTGATGGCTTCTGCGGATTCGATGGTAACTTGGTCATCTGTTTTGTCGCGATTTTCAATGCCCAAATCGTAATATTTAATATCCAAATCCAAGTACGGAAGAATAAGTCTGTCTTTAATAAACTTCCAAATGATCCGAGTCATTTCATCGCCATCT
>CAIMNF010000583.1 GCA_903842755.1 Oligoflexia bacterium | reverse complement strand
GGAAGAAAAAACCAAAAGCGCGATTCAAGAGCATGCTGCATTAATTCGTAAAGTGAGTGCGGAGCGGATTCGAGACGAATTAGAAAAGATTTTGTCCCACCACACGTGCAGAAATGCGATGTACGAGCTTGAGGCCTTGGGACTGCTTGAAAATGTGCTCCCGGAAATTTCTGTTGCGAAACTGCAGTTTCGAAAAACCTGGGAACAAACCCTCAGGGGGTTACGGGCCCTGAGTCAATATCAGCGCGAAGAGCCGATCGCTTTTGCCTGGGCTTTAGTGATGCTTCCAACCTTTAGACTCCTTTCCATCGAGAAGCGTGAGGAAGAGGCCTTAGCCTTTGGAAAGCGACTGAAGTTTTCCCATGAAACGGCTCAAGTGATGGCCTATTTAGTACGCGAAACACCAAAATTTAGGGATGCGTTTTCGATGCGCGAGGCGACTCTTTTGCGATGGATGCGGGAGCCTCATTTTGAGCTTTTAATGCGGTTTCACGAATTAGAAGCGGCAGCATTCGATGGAAACCTTGCGGGCTTAGAGTTCGTAAAATCGATTTATCCTGAAGCGCGCCGTCGATTTGAAATGAAAGCGCTGATTACGGGAGACGATTTGGTCAAGCTCGGAATGAGTCCGGGACGCCAGTTTTCGGAAATTCTGCGCTCGGTGGAAGACTTGGCGTTAGAAGGAAAGTTAAGAAGTTCGGACCAGGCTTTAGAGTTCGTGCTTCAGAATTATGTAAAATGAAGAAGTCAAAGAGTTTAGGGCGAGTGCCCCTTGACCGGGCGCTTTCAAAGTTAGGCTTAGCGTCTCGGACTGAAGCAAGGCAAAAAATACTTTCGGGACAAGTTTCCGTGCATGGAAAGTTAGAGCAGAATCCGAATCGCTCTGTTAATCCGGACACCGCTCACATCGTTTTGAACGGACAAAAAGCCGTAAAAGAGGAATCCCAAATCATCTTGTTTCATAAACCCAAGGGCGTTCTGACGACGAAGAAAGACCCAGATGGACGACCCACAGTGTACGGCCTCCTTCCAAAGGAACTCCATCATTTTCATCCGGTTGGTCGTTTAGACCAGCACACTTCGGGCTTGTTGTTATTGACTAATGATACGCGAATTTCGCACTTTTTGACGGAGCCGAGCCATCAAATCGAAAGAACCTACGTGGTTGCGGTGCGGGGTGAGTTGACCGAGGTCGACCAAAAAAGAGCCCTTCAAGGGATTGACTTTCAGGGCGAATTTTACCGGGTGAAGGCCTTCGACCTCCTGAAAACCAGCGGGCGCGAATCCCAAATAAAAGTAGTGCTTACGGAAGGGAAAAATCGCGAAATTCGAAACCTGTCGCTCGCCTTGGGTGTGGAAGTGCAGAAGTTAAAGCGCATTTCTTTTGGAACTTTTGAGTTAGGCCAGCTCAAGTCGGGTGAGCTGGAAAAGCTATCGTTCGGAATCGTTCAGCAGGCGCTTCAGGCGCTCGGGTTCAAGGGTTACCGATAAAGTTTTATTGTGTGAATAGCTGACTTCGGTTTGGCCTTTAATTTTTTTTACAAACTTTCGGTAAGTATAATCGACCTCCGCCTTACCCCAATCTTTCCCGCCGCTGTATTGAATACACAGATGGGCGGCATCCAGTAAGGTTTCCAGTGAGGCTGATTTTTTAGGAGGCAACACGATGACCACATGGGACCCCGGTCGTCCTCGGAGATGAAGCCAAAGATCATTTCCTTTTGCAATTTTAAAGGTAAGCTCTAGGTTTTCAGCCTGATTTCGTCCTGCCAACAGGCAAAGTCCTTCTGCAGAAAATACTTGTTTTCCTGTAAATTCCGCCGTAGATCTTGCCGCCGATTTTGTCCGTAAGGAAGGAGCAGCGGTTAATCCCCATGCCGATTCAAGTTTTTGAAGCAGATCGATGTGGAAGGGGGTTGCTCGAAGTTGTTCGAGGGCGCCATTGACCTCGATCAGTTTTTGGTGGGCGGTCTCGATCCGATGTGCCGATTCGAGGAGGCGCGTTTTTGACTTCTTTGCTTGGTGGAAATAATAGTCGAGCTGTTGTTTAGGACTGAGCTTTGGATCGCCCGGAACGAGAACCGTTTCATTCTGATCCGGATCCGTTAACGCAAAAGTACCGTTGATTAATTGAGGTTTGGTATAAAAGGAACTTTGAAAAAGTGCGCCATAATAGCTCCACGGGGGCTCTTCTTTTGAATGCGTCACTTGATTTTCGAAGGACTCTTTTTTCTTACTCCAATAGGCTTTTTTTTCGTTTAATTGTTTTTCAATTCGAAGGTGTCGAATCCATAAGGCGGAATTTTTCCGTGCGTTCAAGTACAGTTGCGAATAATCTGTTAAATTTTGACCGTAGATCGGGTTGATCGAAAATTTTTGCTTAAATTCGCGGGTCAGCTCCCGCCCCACGGGATAGTTAAACTCCGACGATTCACGCGTGCGGTTCAGGAGGTGATGTCCCGTATTTTTCGATGATTCGATTAATATGGCTTCGGGGTGAGCCGGAATAAAGTAAAGCAATAGTGATTTTTGATGATCGGTGGGCCCAAATTTTAAGATCAAAATCCGCTCATTTGGAATGGCTTCAGCTGATGAAAACTTTAGCCCGCCTAGGTGCTTCACCAAGCCTAAGTCGAATCCTGAGCGAGTGGCCTGGCCCGCGCTCTTCAGTACTTTGGAAGGAAGAAAAGAAATACTGCATGCTTGCGAGCGCAAACAAAAAAAAAGCTGGACGATTTTTTGATGGGTGTAAAACTCGATGCACCATTCTTGTTTGAAATATCCGACCGGATGTTCCGGGAGGGCGGGCACGAAGACACGATCGACGCGCGCGCCTCCGAGTGCCGATTGAAGACACTGGGCCATCGCTTCTAGTTCTAAAAAGTTAAGCAAGGGAAAGCGGGGCGATTGATCGGTCATGGAAGCATTTTGCACTATTTTTACTGAATTCGCCAATGGGGCGTAGCTGATCTAGCGCAGGGGTTTCCTGATTGGCAAATTGCTTAAAAAAAGGTAGATTTTTGGCCATGAAGCACCCTTTAAAAATGCCGTTTGAATTTAGCGATCATGAGTCAGCGTCAACACAATCCGTTGATGTTTTCCAAAATCTAAAGCGCCTAGAAGCTCTCCTGAAAAATCAAAATGCCTTTTTCAGCCCTGGGCAAGAAGGTAAGGCGTCTTCTTCACTGATCGCAGAAATGGACGCGGTGATCTTAACCTCAAAAGATCCCTTTATGTCGGAGTACGTTCCACTTTCGAATCACCATCGCTATGCAGTGACTGGGTTCACGGGTTCAACGGGGGATTGTATCTACTGGTCTGAATCTTTCCGTAAGCTGCATCCTCAGCAAAAGGCGGTCAGTCTGTTGGTGGATGGGCGCTATCATCTCCAGGCAGATCTTGAAACATCTGCCGATTTGGTGGAAGTGGTAAAATTGGACTTGCAAAGTGGTGTGGAGAGTACCCTGTTGGGGCGATTGGGAAGTTTTCAAGGGCTGAGGATAGCCGTCGATCCGGAACGCATCAGCAAAGGCTCACTGGATGCTTTGAAAAAGGTCATCCAACGAGGGAATCACGAACTCCACTTTTTAAAAGGAGACACGCTGCTTGAGGCTTTGCGTTTACCCGGTTGGAAGGTCGACCGGCCTATTTTTTCATTAGGAGTCGAAGTCACCGGAAGAAGGGTGAGCGCCATTCTCGATGAACTCAATGAAGCGATGAGTGTTGCAGCGAATGGATCGCGCGAGTGTTTGAATTTTACCTGCGCGGCGGATGATGCCGCGTTTTTATTTAATGCGAGGGGGTATCACACCCCCAATCATGCGTCGATCTTGGCGTACACGTTTTTGTATCAACACGAAGTGATCCTTTTTCTGCCCCTGGCCTCGGCAGAATGCCCAGTGAATTTGGACCCCAATGTGTTGGGTCAATACCACTTGACCGTCATAAGGAATGATATGAACGCGCTCAAGCTTAAGTTAAGTTCTTTTGCTGTAAACCATGTTTTCTACCACGCGGGCGGGATGAATGGGTTGCTCCCCACGGTGGTGAGTGAGATTTTTCCGGCGGCCAAGGTTCAAGACCAGTGGTCGTGGATCATTGAAAAAAGAGTTCGGAAAACCCCGGAGGAGGTTCGGTCCATTCAGAGTGCGTTTCTAAAGAGTTCAGCGGTCATTGCTAAAACGCTTCGCTATGGAAAAAAAGAGACGCTGACCCGGAAAGTATCTGAATTAGAGCTTTCGCAGTACCTTTATCAAGCCTATGCGGAAGCGGGCGCGACTTCTTTATCTTTTTCGACGATCTGTGGAGCAGGCGCGAATAGTGCGATTGTTCATTATAGTCAAGCGAGTGCAGACGCTTATTTTAATGCGGGCGACATGGCCTTGCTCGATAGTGGAGCGTACTATGCAGAAGGCTTTTGTACGGATTGCACGCGTGGTTTTTTTGTTGGAACGGGCAAGCCTCAGGCCTGGCAAATAGAGATTTACACCTTGACCTTAAAAGCGGCCATCTCGGTATTAATGAATCCTGTGCCTAAAAAATTAAACGGAAGAGAAGTCGATCACGTAGTTCGTTCCGTGATCAAATCCGCAGGATACGACTATTTGCATGGTACGGGACATGGCGTAGGAATCCATGTTCACGAAGAGGGGATTCGGTTTTCGAGCTTTTCTAGCTATCCGCAAACCCCAGATGCGTGTGTCAGTGTCGAGCCTGGAATTTATTTGAACGGCCAAGGCGGGGTTCGGATTGAAAACATTGTGTTCGTCAGGGACAAAGACCAAGACCACTATCAGTTCGAAAACTGCGTCTATGTAGGGTACGACTGGGATTTAATCGATTTAGATCGACTGACTCCCCAAGAAAAGGAGTACCTAAAGCACTATGAAGCACAATGCAAAGCTTTGGGGACACAATTAATGGAGTGCCCTTTATGAGTTCAATAGGAGAGTCCCCCAAAAAAATTGCCCCCGAGCAAGTAGAAATCTTGAATGCGGGCACGCAATCGCCAAGGAAAGAAGCTGACCCGGCTGCGTTCGCCCAGAATGTGTTTAGGCACTCGCGCGCCGCTATTTTTAACCGTGGTTTCAAGTCCGGATCGGTGGGCGGCCCTCTCGCTGCTCTTTTGATCGTGCCAATTGCAGTTGTGATGATTCCCTTGGTGATTGTGCTTTTTATGGTGATTTCGGTGTTTGCAATGGTCTTTGGAAAAAGTTTTTTTAAGATTGTGAAGATTCGGTTATGACTAGCACTCCAAGACGATGGCGGTTAAAGTCAAAGGAAGAACGGCGGTTTAAGCAAGGTCATCCTTGGGTTTATTCAAATGAACTGCAAGAATCCCCGAAGGGAGTGTCTGCGGGGGATTGGATTAGATTGGAAGATGCTTCTGGAGCGTTTTTAGCGCTTGGCTTTGGAAATCCATCGTCGCTGATTGCTTTTCGAGCATTGACCCGCAATCCAAAGTTAGTCCCCACGTCCGACGACGAATGGATCGATTTTTTTGCCCAGGCGATCAGAAAGGCTTTCGAATTTAGATTGAGTTGGTTTGATCCGGAAGTGAGCTTTCGGGCCGTTTTCGGTGAATGTGACGAACTCCCCGGGTTGGTGATTGATCGCTATCGTTCGGCGGACCTTCTTAAAAGCGGTAAGGTAAAAACGGTCTACGTTTTGCAGCCTCACTCGGCAGGAATGGATCGGCATTTACTCCTTGTCCTTCAAGGCTTACGCAAAGCCCATGCGTTGCTTTTTGGGGACCCCAAAGTACCGGAAAATCGATTGGGCGAACGAACTCTAGATTCGGTAGTCGTTATTCGCCGGGATATGGGTTCACGGCTGCGGGAAGGGTTGGAAAAAATTCCTACTCAAGTCTTAGACCTAAGCTCGATGGAAGAAATCCCTTCAGGTGACGAGTTAAGCCAATTTCGTTTTTTGATTCCGGGCGTAGCACGTCCGCAATTGGCTCTTACCGTCGATTTGATCAAAGGTCAAAAAACCGGGTATTTTTTTGATCAATTAGAAAATGTGCGATTATTGGCTCAATTGGCCCTACGCAAGCGAACTAAGGTTGCGGCGGCGGAAATTTCAATTTTAGATCTGTGCTGCTATGTTGGACAGTGGAGTGTTCAGGTGTCTGATGCACTTTTACGTCAACAGAGGGTAAACGTGACCCTAGTGGATGCGTCCGAGAGTGCGTTAGAAATGGCTCGGCAAAATTTAATTTCGCTTTTTGGAGCAGAGATCGAACAGCGTAAGCTAGAAATTAATTTCATCAAGGCCGACGTCCTTGACCCGATTCAGGCGCTCCAGCAACATACGTTTGACATCGTGATTGCAGATCCGCCGGCGTTGATCAAGTCCAGAAAAGTGATTCCCCAAGGAAAGCAAGCCTACGTGCAGCTGATGAGCGAGGCGCTTCGGCGCACGAAACCGGGCGGGCTAATGGTTGCGTGCTCCTGTTCTCAGCTTCTGTCGGATTCGGATTTCGCCGAAGTTTTAGCAAAGGCAGAGCGGAAGGGCCATCAACGAAACGTGCGTTGGATTGCTCAAGGATCGCATTCGTTAGACCACTTTAAGCGATTCGATTTTCAAGAGGGCCAATATTTAAAATGCTGGATTGGCCAAGTGACCGAGTCTTCTTTTTAGTTCATCGCAGGACTTGAGGCAGGTTCTGCAGGCGGTGGAGTAGCCAGTGGAGCAGGCGGATCGGTTTGCTCCGATTGTGGTGCCGAAGCGGGCGGTGGAGGCGGAGGCAATGGCGCATCACCCGTAGGTTTCATTTTGGAATCGTTCGGCGCGGGCTCATTGCCAATCGAATTGTCCGGTTGATCGGGTGGCTTGATCTTTTGAATCTCTTGGGCTTTCGTCCAAATTTCCAATTGATGTAATTCGCGTTCTTCTCGTTCGCCCACGCCGTCATTGGTGTCTAAGCTGTCTAATGAATCCGGTTCTTGCACCGGAGACGAATCTTGAATATTCGTCTGCATTCCCATGTGTTTTAAGTAGTCCGTTAAATCCGTCAGGGCAACGACGTCCCCATTCGCCCGAATGACATTTCTTCCACGGACGATCAGCGCGGTCGAAAACTGGTCTTTCGCATCTAAGACTTGAAGCTCTGCCTCGATGAGGTAATCTTCGCTGGAAATTTTTTTATGGGTGTAGGGATCTTCATGAAGAAAATAGCGAAAGATCATCCCCGGTTTTACGCCGTCGCTTGTTCCGGCATCAATAAACGTAATGTGGTTTTCGCCTAACATGTTTTCTTCCGTTGCTTCCGAGGAAACAATGGACGCAAAAATGTTCTGTGTGGCCGCTACCGGTTCTTTAATTTCAACAGTTTTGACTTCCGGAATCAGT
>CAIMNF010000582.1 GCA_903842755.1 Oligoflexia bacterium | reverse complement strand
TAATCCATTTGAGATTAATTGCTTTCGGCAGAAACGATGCAACCTTTGGTGGGTTTTTTGAGCCCAATGCTTTTTCAAATGCTCGAAATGTCACAAATGCCTCATGATATTTCTTTTCCTTTAGCAGGCCGGTCAGCTTTTCGATGTCGTCAATGTTTTCTTTTGCACGCTCAATTAAGAAATCGATGCTGGCTCGACCCTCGATGCCAAGGTCTGTGGGCAGTCCCTTAAAAGCACGCTCCCATTCTTGCGCCAGGCCACGCCATTCCTCTGACTCTTTCATTGCTACTTTTACTTGCACAACGAAATCCTTCAGAGGCCCGTTGAGGGTATTGATGGCACGATCAATAACGTCACATCCCGATGACACAATGAATACACTGGACACTAACAACGTAACCAAGTTTCTGTTCACGTTCGTACCTTTTCTGAAATATAGGAGTGGCCGATAGGTCTGTTCAGAACTCTACGCCGTTGCAATGTAGATTCCTGTTGCAGACGCTTCAGCGAATGGCCTTTTGTGCCGCCCTTCATTTGCCAGTTCGCAGACTTTTGCGAAGAGTGTGAGTGGCAAATCGCACGCCAACTGGAGTTTCCGCTCCTAAGCGGTTTGTTTACACATACTTCGACGCCCATTCTAAATGAGATTCCAAATCGGTCGTTTGGTGCAGGAGTCCAAGGCTCTTTCTCTAGTGGATTATTCTCTATAACCGTCAAAACGCAATCTTTCCAATGTCGGATCAATTTATTTTCATTTTCACATAACTATTTTGCCATAAAGGAGTTGCAATGCAACTAGGGTTTCCGGCCACAATCCTGAATTTGTCGCTTGGAACAGATGAATCTTTTGAGAAAAAGATCTCAAAAGTATCCATATTGAACCAATCTGCAATCATTTAGATGACACTTCGACCGTTGAAACGGCGGAAACAGGCGGTCATTTTTTACGGAAACAGAAAAGTTTATCTTGCCCGTTGAGCAACTTTTTCGACACATCTTCGAAAAGGCTGGCTGGCAATTGTGGCGTTACGTCAATGCTGCGGCTGATTTTTATGGGCGATGCGGGAACCGGCTGCGTAAAGTAAATTTCCCGTGATCCGGGCTAGTGCTACTTTCGTTCTACGTGTTGTGAATGACTTCCGCTTGCGAAGTAGTCAGTGCTGTCACTTAGCCAAATGAGGGAAAACAAAATGGATAAGGCTTCGCCAATTCTCGTCGTGCTCACCGCTACCGTGCTTGGAATGTACAATTGCATACAGGTGGTGGAAATTATGAACGCAAAACGAGATCTTGTGATCAATATCACGGAGCGTGGAGAGAAATTACTCGCCACACAAAAACTGCATCTGTTTCACGACTATTATACCCTCGGATTAGGTGTGGAGATTTTTCTTCTGGTTTTTGCTTTCGGGTTCGCAGCGCTGCCACACGTATTCGAAGCTCGGTTGGGAGGGGAAAAGAAGCCCGTGGCTCCTGAGCTTGGACCAATGCTGAGTTTAGAAAAATTCGGGTGTTGGACAGTGTCCACCTTTGGAGCCTTTGCATTCTTGGTTGAAATTATATTTTGCCCGTTAGAAATGATGGAAATGGGGCCGTTTCTGAAAACAGGCATGTTGATGTACGTAATCGGCTTCGTCGGCGTGAGTTTGTCGGTCGCAATAACAGGGATTGTTTGCT
>CAIMNF010000581.1 GCA_903842755.1 Oligoflexia bacterium | reverse complement strand
TGGGATTGCTGAGTGGCCCCCAATTTTTTTTAATGGGACGATGGATCACGGATTCTAATCGTGCCAGTTATGTTTATTTAAAAGCGGCGTCCATTAGCGATGATGGCTTGTGGTCGACCGCCGACCGGGAGTTTGCCGTTGGTGCGGCAATTCAGATTTCTGACCCCCTTGAGTCTCGGCGTTGGCTGCTCACGCTCGATGTCTCGCAGGCGCAGGTTCAGCGGTCGATCAATCAGGTTTCACAAAGCTTTACCTTAGGGAGTGCGAGTTTGGGGATTAGTGTCGGAATCTAGGGATTTTTAGTTTTAAATATCAATTATTTAGTAAAATTAATCGGGTAAAATTTGACACACTATATTTGAAGGGAACCTTAATGAGATCATTGTCTTAGGAGGTTTCTTCGTGAAGCGCGCGTTTTTAAATTTAGCACTCAGTGTTGCATTCAGTTTTTTTATAAATGCGTGCGTAGAAATGAATCGCTCGTCAGATCTCTTGATTGCACCACCCAGCCCTTTTAGCTATACGATTCCTGCGGTCATTTACGCAAAGAATAGCACGATTACTCCTAATGTTCCCATAAACAATGGAGCGCCGATTCAAGGTTATTCCATTTCTCCCCCATTGCCACAGGGCTTAGGGATTGATCCAGACACCGGAGTGATTTCGGGAATTCCCCTTACGGCACAAGCGACGACTTTATTTACCGTTACCGGATCGAACACGAGTGGGACCATTGAAGCACAACTTTTGTTGACCGTGATCAGTCAAACTCTGTATCCCAGTCGAACGTACTCGTTTCAACAGGAATCTAACGTTGGCCCAATTTTACCGAATAATATTGGGATTCCCGCACTTTTCTCGGGTGAGCTTCCTGCAGGCTTAATACTGGATCCGAACACAGGCGCTATTCATGGTGTGCCAAGTGGTGTGCCAGAAGATTCACCTTATACAATTACGGCGACCACCTCGGTCGGCGTGATGACGGAAGTTTTATCCGTAGCGATCACTTTAGCGCCCATTTCCACACTGACTTATGCTTCACCGAATGCTGTGTATAATGCGGGCGCGGCCATTGTACCTAACCTGCCGGTGACGTCGGGAGGCACGGTACAAATTTACACGGTAAATCCTGACCTTCCTTACGGAATGAGTTTAGACCCTTTGTCTGGACAAATTTCGGGGACTCCTGAATTTAGTCAAAGTTCGACTGCTTATACGGTTACAGCCAGTAACGATGTTAATTCGGTGAATACGACGATTCAGATCACGATTCTTGCGGGAGCACCTACTCAAGTCTTTGCGATGGTGGGTGACAACCAAGTGGGCCTGAATGGTGCCCAATTGGGTAGCCCGTTGACGGTGTTGGTTCTCGATGCGAATTTTAATTCGGTGGATGGAGTTCAAGTTGATTGGATCGTTACTGCTGGAGGTGGGACGTTGTCGAGCGCTGCTGTGGTGACCTCGGGAGGTGGCTATGCTTCGGTTCGGTGGACGTTGGCCGCAAACGCAAGTCAACAGCCGAGCAACACGGTGACCGCGGTCGTGGATGGAACACAAATTTCCTATACGTTTTCCGCAACGGGGGTTCCATGATTCAAAAATTTTCCATCGCAGGCTGCATTTTTCTTTTAATCGTTTTTCAAAGTGTTTGGACTTCTGCGGCCGCGTTCACAACCTCTTTTCCTCATCCCGCCGGAACAGATTTGGCCGATTTGAGAGCGATTTTTTATAGCCCGCGTGCACCGCATGTTCAATTGGAACAGTTCGTAGAGTCCTGTGATGCTCCATTTCGTCAATTGATGGGGGCTACTCAAAATCGTGTGGAGCGTTTTCAAGGTGCTCGTGAGCTTGTCAGGCGCGACCCGGAACGAATGCATTGGTGCTTTTATGGCAAACTATCCGCCCTCCAAAAATTTTTGCAGCAAGAATTGCCGTGGTCGGAGCGACAAAAGCGTATCTTGGAGGATTTTCAGTTTTTAAGTCCAATCGCCAATGCTTTTTTGGAGGAGTTTCAAGATCCAAGCTATTTTGAATGGGCGTCGTCTTATTATGTTAAATTGTCAAAGTGGGTTTTTATGCAGGA
>CAIMNF010000580.1 GCA_903842755.1 Oligoflexia bacterium | reverse complement strand
TGGCGAGCAAGTGGCTACCCCTTAGGGAATCATACTTTTTCACACCCTGACCTAACGAAGGTTTCAGCGCGAAATTTTAAACAAGAGATTGATCAAAATGAATCACTCTTAAAATCATTTTCAGAAGAAACAGACTGGCATTATTTTCGTTATCCATTTCTAAGAGAAGGCGAAACTCTTGAAAAAAGGGATGAAATTAGGTCTTATTTAAAATCCAAAGGATATAAAATTGCACAAGTAACAATAGATTTTGAAGATTGGGCCTGGAATAATCCTTATGCTAGATGTACCCAAAAAAATGATCAGCAATCGATTCTGTGGCTTAAAAGCACTTACCTAAATAATGCATTAGAAAACCTTCATCGTTCTGAATTGCTTTCTCAAAAATTATTTAATCGATCCGTAAAACAAATTCTATTGCTTCATATCGGAGGATTTGACGCTGAAATGCTTGACCTTTTGCTGAAAGCTTATAAAAAGGCGGGAGTAGAATTCATTCCACTCACTGAAGCAGTGAAAGATGAAATTTATTCGATTAATCCCACGGTACCCGCTCCTTCGGGAGAAAATTTCTTTTCCCAAATCATAGAAGCACGCAAACTTAAGCTAAGCGACTTGGGGCTAAAACGTTTTACTGGCTATCCTGAGGAAAAACTAAATACGATTTGTAAGTGAACTGTTGGAGAGGAATGCCACGCCGGTGGGGCGATTTCAAATGGGGGGTAAAAAGATGGGGAGTAGTCAGTCAAGCCTCAATGCGCGGGCATTGGCCATAAGGTGCCGGCCGCAGATTCTTATCTGTGATGATCATCCAGCGTTCTTGATCTTAATTTTAGTGGTCAAGAATACAGTGGTGTTTCCGTTGAAGGGATGTTACTCGGAAATAAAGTGAAAAACCTCATCGGAAGCTTATTAATATTTGCAATGTTAGGCTGCACATCCATTAGAATGCGATATGAGGCAGATGTTGAGAACGGAGACAATGGTGAGGCGGGCCACTATACTTACGAAAAAAGCTATTCAACGACTGGATCAGCAGTTTCCTGTTGGATTTCAGCTGTATTTTACGGTGGTTGGTGTTGGACCTATCTTGCGAAACCCTGGGGCAATGAAACTGGCGCACTAATATCTGATGCGCAAACTGAGCTTCATAGCAGATATAAATTTGGTCAGATCATTCTTAAATCCGAAAGTACTATGAAGGTCAACTGGGAATCAGGTTCAACCACCAGTAATTTTATACCTTATCAAAAATTTAAAGAAAAACCGTCGAACTCAACTCTTAGGTAGTTACGGTTTCAAAATAAGAATTGGATACTCTACAGGCTGGAATGCGGTGGAAACTTTATTTGCAGGGGGTTAACTCCTTTGTCAACTTGCCATTCTTGCTTAACTTTGCCTCTCACTGGCCACAAAATGGCCACACTTTTAGAACCAACATTTTACAAGTGATTCCAATAGTGGTATCACTTGTAGATGGGTCGAATTAAGCGCGGTGGCTATATTTTCGTATTTTGGATAGGGGATCATCCCCCAAGGCATGTGCATGTTTTTAGGGATGGGCGACTCATTGCTAAGGTGGAATTGGCCACAGAATTGACCGTAATGGATGGAAAGTTGAGTAGTAAAGTCCGAAAGATCTTAAAGGAATTGATAGTAGAGGGTAAATTGAAATGAAACATAAGAAATTTAAAGCAGTAAAGTTTGATAATAAAAAAAGGCTCTTTCACCTTACGTACAGTTCTGGGCTAGAAGTGGCCTGCCCTTATTTTTCATTAGGAATTAAGGGCAAGGTGATTGAGGCCGCGCCGGATGCCGAGGTGGGTGGTCATGCCTTTTTCTTTGTGACTCAAGATGGGAATGTGGAGTATGTGCCTTATGACCAGCCTTTGCACATTGCTCAAAACCCTGAATATGTGCGCGAACAGGCGTTGTTTGAAATGACCAAAAAAATTAACGAGTGCATCAAGAAAGAAAAGGTCTCTAAACGTGAATTGGCGAGGCGTTTAAATACGTCCATGTCACAGCTTATGCGCTTGTTGGATAACACCAACTACAAGAAGGAACTTTCACGGCTGATTGAGATTGCTTCGATGCTCAATTACGAGTTTAAGTGGGAATTTAAAAAAGTAGCGTAGTAGATTTATGAAAAAAATGAGTGAAAACAGTAGTTTCAATAATGATACTTGGAGTTTGCAAAGTGTTCGGTATACCGTACACTCGGAGTGAGTCATGAAATACCAAATCCTAAAATCTGCTGACTTTATGGCTTGGTATAAGAAGCAGATTCGCAAGGCGAAGGCAATCATTGATGCAATGACTTGATCGGATTGAGATCGATGGGCATTTCGGTTTTACGAATTAGTTTGATGGGCTTCAGGAATGAGTGGCTATACTTTCATTCACAATAAAACTGTCGTGGTTGCTTTGTATGGAGGAAATAAAAATGGGCAAGATAAAGACATTAGAAAAGCGAAAAGAATCCAAGAGGCTTTCCTTTGTGAAGCATGAGGCGTCTTTAAACAAAAATCTTGCTGATAGGAAATTAGTTCGAGAAATTTTAATTGAAGCGTTAACTAACAACGACATGGACACTTTTCAGGATGTGCTAGTTGGCTATATTCGGACTTCTTCAAAGCTTGCACTCTCAAAAAAGACAAAGATTGCCCTACTACACTCTATGATTGATTGATTCTGAAAAACCCTTCAATCCAACACTCGATACGATTGGGAAGATTTTTGAGGAATTGGCTGCTTAATTGCCGACATGATCAACAAAAATAAAATCATCGTTACCGGTGCAAGCGGAAAACCAGGCCATTATTTAGTCAAGCACCTGCGTGAGCATTACATCTCATTTGAGGGATGGAGTAAAGATGGGAAAGAGCCAGAGTATCGGTGTAAGTAGCGACTTACCGCCGTTTCCTGTTTGTTTATGGTTATTTGTGAGTGATTGAAGAGAGTTACGCACCAAACGAAAATGGCCCCGGAATTTGCATTCCGAGGCCACCGTAATTTGGTTGCCTCGCCGTCATGCTAGCAATATCAGTACTTTACTAAACATTGCAGGCATCATGCAGCACCCGTAGTGCTACTCATCCACTGGGGTAATCCATTCGCAGGTTATGAAGTGAACAATTACATCTGGGGAAATTCCTAAGTATTGTGCGGCCTGTTCAAGTGGGCGTCGCAATTGTAGTTTCATATTGTCTCCCGTGGGTTATAGGAGTGTTTGACTTTT
>CAIMNF010000579.1 GCA_903842755.1 Oligoflexia bacterium | reverse complement strand
ACCGGCATCTTGGTACAAACATAACGCCATATACGACTGAGCCATCAATACATCGGTTTCCGAATTAAACGTAAATTGCAGGGCAGGGCTTTTATAAGACACTAATTTACCCAGCGTCCGGTTATATTCCTCGCGCGCGAACGAATTCCACGCATGTTCAAAGAGAGTATCGGTCCACACAAAGCTCGACTTTGGAATTTCATCATAGACCTGATCCGCCTCTTCAAATCGTGTCAGTTCGTAGAGCGTTCGAGCCTCGCCTGCTTTGCAACGCGCGCCGAGATCGAGTGCCGCTTCTTTTTTTAAAGACTTCCACTTTTTCAATAAGTCCGACGAGGGCTGATCGTCCTTAAACGAAGGTTCGGAGACACGTAGATCGGCCTGATCCGCGCACTCCCTAAAGTCATGGAGGGCCTCTTCTGTTTTACCAGACAACACTTCGGCAGTGGCTCGCACTTGGAGCGCCACTGGATAAAGGGGCTCATTCGCTTGCACGGAGCTCGCCGCACTAATGGCGCCCTCTTCGTCTCCTTTCGCTAGTTTTTCTTTTGCAGTAACCAGCCAATACGAGTCGCGTGCTTTGGGCGAATAGTCCGCCGCATGCGTAAATTGAGTCAGAAATTTACGCATTAAATCAGGGCCAATGCGTTCGATAAATAAAGGTGCGAACTCCAACACCCGTTGTTCGGATGCGCGGTCTTGAAACTGAAGCGTTCGCATAAAGAAATAAAATGCGGATTGCTCGAGCCCAGCATGAATTAAACTATCGGTTACCCACGCATAGTCCATTGCTTTTGCAGAAACAGTCGACGCATGATTGGCTTCGTTGAACGCAAGCCGAGCAGCAGAAAAATATTGGCCGGTGCGATACGCATTTACAATCTCCAGACTTTGAGCACTGGACCAAAGTGGCACAGACCCACCTAGGAAAGTAAGCGAAACAAATAAAACCTTCGCTCTCACTGTCACAGTTTAACTCCCAAACCTAAGCTAAAAACAAAACTAGAAAAGAGACTGGAATCCGTCGGAGCTCCCGCAAGACCGCCGTAAACAGGTGCGCTATAAAAATGCCCCATCCCCTCAAAGCGAATATCAAATTTTTGCGACAAATGGAAAATCTGTCCCGTTCCCAAATAAACGGCAAACAAATTTTGATCCACCCATTGTGCGGCAGAACTTGGATCCGTTTTGGTTTTAGGACCGATGGACGTATTCATCATTCCGACCCCAAGTGAAAAGGTCCAATCAAAATAAAGAATACTGTTAAACACGTTAATTTTTGCATACCACGGGGCCCAATTTAACAAAGCACCATACATGGTGTTGACTTCGCGAATCAGTGGACTTAACCCAGAACCGGTCGCCTCTACCAAGGCTTGATAGGCGTTATTCGGTGTGTTCCAACGATTCACAAAAAAGGCTTCTACGCCCCAGTCTTCATTAAACCAAACCCCCAGTCGGGGCTCAATTTGCCAAGTTTGCCGGTAAGTTTCTGCAATGCCTGAGCCCCCCAAAAGGCTAAGATTGATCTTTCGCGCTTTTCGGTATTTTCGATTTTGCAGGACGTAGATTTTTTTATCTGGGTCCAACCAACTGAAATTATAGTCTTCGTCCTCAGCGGCGAACGCGGGGGCTACATTTGCTAAACCAAAAGTGAACAGGAACAGAGAACTGAGTCCGATTAACTTTAACTGCTGCCGATTCAACGTACTTTTCCAACGGTTCCATCTGTTCCACATGAGCACTAAATCCTTTTCAAAAACCAAACCCAATTTGCCTACTTTTTACGATCGACCATTTCCTTCAACTCTTTGCCGACTTTAAAAAAGGGTACCCGTTTTGGCTCTACTTTTACGAGTTCGCCCGTTTTTGGATTTCGGCCTTCGTACGCACCGTAAACCCGATTCACAAACGAACCAAAACCGCGAATTTCAATTCGATCGTCCTTTTTTAACGTATCCGACATCATATCAAATACTAAGTTCACCACCATCTCTGCTTGGCGATTTTGTAAATTTACTTTCTGCGCCACTAAATTAATCAAATCCGCTTTGGTCATAAAACATTACCCCTT
>CAIMNF010000578.1 GCA_903842755.1 Oligoflexia bacterium | reverse complement strand
GGAGTTTGAAAAATCACTTTTTGGCTTTTCATTCGGCAGATTCAGAAACGATTGCTCAGGGGTTATCGGGGCTGATCCAGGATTACCGAGGCCTGATTTCAGTTATTCCATTCACGCCTGGGCCCCATTTTCACCACATGCTGAATTCACCGGAATCTAAAAGCGTCTGCAAACGGTGGGTGATGTATTTAAAATGGATGGTCCGACCAGACGATGGAATTGACCTCGGACTTTGGCGCTCCCCAAACCCCTCCGTGCGAGAGGTCAGAGCAGATCAATTAGTCATTCCTTTAGACACCCATTTATTTAAAATTTCTAAGCGATTGAAATTGACCCGACGAAAAACAGCAAACTGGGAAACTGTGCTCGAAGTGACGCGCAATTTGAAGAAAATTGATGTCAACGATCCTACTCGATTTGACTTTTCCTTGTGCCGCTGGGGAATGTTTGAATACCGAAACATGATCGAACCGGGAACCCTAAATTAAGTTTGGTGCTTAGGCCTGTTTGACGCTATTCTTTGAGCATAAGGAATCGCACCAATGAAAATTCATAATTACTTACCCGTCCTCCAGGAATGCTTAAAAAAATGGTCAAAAATGCCCACTCGGGAAGAGTTCTACCGAGACTATTACGAGCCCTTAAAGCCCTGGATGGATACATTATTTGCGGATTTTGCTCAGCGCATGGGTACCGATTTTTATGGAGTCGTTGAAAAAGTCGATTGGGCGCAATACCTGAAAACAACGCAGGGCTTAGATCCAGCCTTTGAAGAAAAGCGAGTCGTGCGCCTTTTGGGGCAATTAGAATCGTTGTTTGGATTTCCGTTTCAAGGAGATATTGTGATTTTCGGCGCGTTTGGTTGTATGGATGGCTACGCGCGGTTCCATGAGGGTAAGCACTGTGTGTACTTGGGCGTCGATGAAAGTCACGGCCCCGGCAAGTATTTGGACATTTTGATTTCGCACGAGTTAACCCATGTTGCACGAGAATCCCGCCCAATTGTTTGGGAAGGATTTGGGCTAAGCGCAACCATGAACCATGACGATTTTGTTGCAAATCAACCGGTGATTGAACATTTAATGGGAGAAGGTTTTAGTTGTACCGTTTCCGAGTTGGTGGTTCCAGGACAAGAGGCGCATCATTATTGTTATCAGAGTGTAGAGTCGTTACAAACCGTGTACGCGCACGCCGCTAAAATTGATCAGCGGATTAAGGAGGAGCTCTTAAAAGAAAATGGAATTTACCGGTCCTTGTACGATACCACTAGTTATGGAGCTGATTTGCCGTGGTTTAGTCACTACGTTTGGGCTTGGCAATGGTCAAAAAAGTTATTAGCGGATCATCACGGTGACGTAAGAACGCTTGTCGCCACTTGTTCGAAAGAATTTATTCCAAACGCATTAAACTATCGTTTGCAACAACAGTAGCCGCGAAAGCGATGGGTTCAATTCGCTGTACCATCACCCCGTCTGACCCAGTTGCGAAGTTAGAAAACAATTCCAAAACTTACGGTAACCGAATTGAGCGCACTTCCACTGAGTGCACCTAAAGTGCCTTCCATATATTTGAGTTCAGTCATGATTTTAAAAAGTTTGCCTTTGTTGTCATCGGTAAATTTGAACTCGGCTCCGCCTTCGATGATGGCGCCATATAAAAAGCCAATGCTCGTTTGCGTGGGTTGAACTAAATGCCCCCAGCCAAACGCCGCACGAACGCCAACCATTGGATGCAAATATTTAGAACCCATTGCGATTGCGTCTACACCACCATCAAGGACGCCCGTAATTAGTGTATCCGTCCCCGAAGCATAGCCTAATGCCGCGCCAAATGTTGGAGAAATCCAGGTATCTTTTTTACCTGTTTCAAAGCCTAAACTAAATCCCATCGTTCCAAGCGGCGGTGAAGCGGAAGTGGAAGAGTAAAAATCAAGGCCAAAGTTAACGATGGAACGTGCGCCTTCGGCCCGTGCGCCAAGCGTCCAGAGCTGATTCAAAATCAAAATGCAGGGGATGAGTACTGCGAGTGACTTTTTCGTGTTCATAACTTTTTATCGGACAAGATTTTGCAAGGCTTTAATTTTTTTGGAATTCAGTCAAATTGCTGACGGAAGATTGATTTTATCTTTATTGACCTTGAGTTTTCTTCGCTCGCTTTCAATCTGTTCGAAAAGGGTGGATCTTAACGATTGATAAACTTCGGACCAGGATGAAGTGGCTTTGAATTTTCCGTACTTTTCGTACCCACCGGAATGAGGAAAAATTCGGACATAAGGAATCAAGTCAGCATCCTCTCCAACAAGGTCAAAGCATTCTAAAGGGGTGCTTGCGGTTTCCGTTTTTAAGTCCTCAAGCGCGTCATCCCATTCGGCCAACTGACCTGCGTTGTTTAGTTTTTCTTTGAATTGCTCCCCAAACGCTTGGAATCTGCCTTCCAGTAATCTGAGCTTGATGAGGCAAGGGTGGAGCGGAGGCGGAATGGGTTTCCCTGAAGTGATCAGCTTTCCTAAGACCTCACTGAGTTTTGTGTCCATCGAAGCACTTTTTCCCTCGGCACGTAAGCGTTCAAAAACTGCCGTTTGCACTTTTGGGTCCAGGTCACTTAATTGATGGTATTGGCACTCAATGGGCACCAAGGCGGTATTTGGTCTTGGAGTATGCTCATTGGCTTTGCTTAATTCTTCTAAAATAGGCATCAGGCATTGTTCACTAATAATGGTGCTATTTTGGAAAAACAGGAAAGCCACCAAAACGAACCCAATCCCCATTCCCAGAAAAACTGACCTTTGGAATAAGATCAAATCCATTTTTCTGTCTTTTTTTTGACGGGGCGTGGGATTGTTTGGTTCCATTCTTCACTCGTATCGGCGAGTGAAGTGCGGGACTTTAAATCTCTTCAAGTAAATAAAAAAACCACTACAGGTTATTTTACTTTCAACTGGATGGTCATTGGCGTGTCTATCTCCTTTACGTTACCTGAAGACAAGTTCACAGGGTAGTGCACATTGTGCTCTGATCTTACATAATCTGTACGGAGTCGGAAGGTCTTACCTCGCTCCGAAAGGCCGCCTTTTGGCAGTTTTTGTTCAGAAATGAAAATTAATTGAATGATCTCATTTTCTAAATCCTCAAAAGCGGCTTCCATTTTTTGATCGATTACCGCTTGAGAAATATGGGTATCTTCATCTAAGTGAAAGTCAAATGCACCCGATTGCTGCATAGATTGAAGTGTCCTACGAATATCTGCTTCAAAAAATGGATCCTCTGGGTGAGCGGATGTTTCAAAACGTGAATAGATTTGGTTTAGGTCTACTAGGTAATGAGCCTTGTAATCCGTTGAATAGGCTTTAAATCCAACCGATAAGGTACAAGCTAAGCCTGCATTTTTCAGGTGATCATAAACTTCATCGATGATGGTTTTATCTGATTTAATACGGATAGAGATCGGGACTAGTTCCAGGTCATTTCCAATCTTGCTTGGAACCTTGCATGTTACATTGGGATCATCTGTAAAAAAATCTTCGCAAATAAAATCTTTTGAATAGTCAATAACCATCGGGGTAAATTTGCTCAGTGAAATGTGGTTTGACCGGGCAACGTTGGCGAGCATTTCGTCGTCAACACTCATTTGACCCTTGAAAATAAGGCTCAAAACGCTGTCACTTTTATAAAGACTAGATTTCCATTGATCTGTTCTTGTCCAAGGT
>CAIMNF010000577.1 GCA_903842755.1 Oligoflexia bacterium | reverse complement strand
AGGGGTGGCGCATGCATTGACCAATTCAGACCTTTATTCAGAGTCTATTCTTAGTCAATTAAACACGGCGGAGGTTCCTAAAAGCTTCGAACCAAGCTCAAGGGATCCAGAAGGTGCTGGAGCAGTTCTAGCCGAAAATGTATCGCCCTCGGCAGATTCAGAGTTTCTACCGGATGCAAATCCTGCTTCAACCGAAAGCGTGGAAGAAACGCAAAAAGTGATTAAAAAAGCCGGAAAAAAATCTAAAAAATCCCATCAGCAAGCGCGCAATTAACGTGCAGCGGGAGTAAACTGCAGAGCCACGGAGTTCATGCAATACCGTTGACCCGTTGGGGGTGGGCCATCGTTAAAAATGTGGCCCAAATGGGAATCGCAATTCCCGCAGCGGACTTCGGTCCTCACCATTCCGTGGCTTTGGTCCTGAATGTATTTCATTGGATCAGGGGTGCACGGTTCAAAAAAACTAGGCCAACCACATCCGGCATCGAACTTCGCGTCCGATTTAAAGAGGGGAATGTGGCAGGCACCACACCCATAAATTCCTGGCTCCCAATGATCGTTAAATTGCCCTGAAAAAGGCCGTTCTGTGCCACTTTCGCGAAGCACACGGTAGGCCTCTGGCGATAAGAGCGATTTCCAGTCCTTTTGTTTCGTTGACTCTGTCATTTGACCTCTAGCATAACCGATCTTGGTTTTTTTATTGCCTTTTTTTGACCACTCGCTTAATCCTAAGGGTCTACCATTTCAATGAATGGCCAGATAGCTCAGTCGGTAGAGCAGAGCCCTGAAAAGGCTTGTGTCGGCGGTTCGATTCCGTCTCTGGCCACCATTTGTAAATACTGTCGAACCACCGACTAAAGAAAAACATATGAACCCTTTTTTTAGCCTTTTAGTAGCGATGATTTTTATCATTTCATTGCCATCTCGTGGCGATGATCCTGATGCCCCTGCTGTTTTCGCAAAGCCGTTCTTTCAAGTCAATTTTTCATCCGTTAATACAACGGTTGATGATCTGTCTTCATTGAAGCAGCTTTTTGTAAAGCTGCGAGACGATCGTTTTTTAACTTGGGATGAAATGCCGGATTTCAAACGTCGCATTCCTTGGCTTTACCCTAAGCAGGGCTGCAGTGACAGAGCCACGTTAATGAGACAACACATTGAGCAATTGGGGTTGAATGTACCCATGCGAGTATTTGCCTTTCCAGTCGCTGGAACAAGCTTAATTTTGAAAAGTCCTTACTGGAATACACTCATTACATGGAGCAGCTATCACACTGCTTTAATCACAAAGGTCGGCAATTCAATTTACGTGATAGACCCGCTGTCCTCGCCGCTCGGCCCAATTCCCGTATCAGATTGGGCAACCCAATTGGGAGACGGGCATATCGAGAACGTGACGCTCGCCATATGTGGGCCCTTATCCTCGTCTGCTGAAAGGCATTGCTGGGAAAAAGATCCGAACGAGGCGTATAAGATTCTGATTCCCCAAATATTACTTAAAGAGGAGTGGAATTCTGTTCAAGATTTAAATCCAACATTTAGTCATAATCCCAAGATTATTTTAGGAGACCATCCGCCATGGACTCAATGAAGAAGCTTTCATCTGGGATGTCCGCATTGTTTATTTTGATTTTGGTCTTAGTAAGTTCCCAAAGACCGCATGCTATTTATGGTGGTTCAGTCAAAATTGGGGCACCCAAGAGTTTATGCAGCATTAGATTTCAAAAGGACGACGATTTATTAGGTACCTGCACTGGTACCTTAACAGGTTAGGATGAAATTACCTCAACGGGTAATTGTTTTGCAGTTTTAATAAGTGAGCCTGTTGTATCCATTTACGCTGATTGCGGCTTTTCCGGATTGAAGCCCGACACTTCAGATTTTAGATTCACTCTTGAGGGTAATAAGATCGACGTCGAACCTCCACGGTATGATGAATTGCGATT
>CAIMNF010000576.1 GCA_903842755.1 Oligoflexia bacterium | reverse complement strand
TCTCCAACCAATCCCCCAGTCCGAATGAACGAGTCATCGTCCGAAACGGCTACTACCGAAGGCGCTCGGATTGCAAAAAAATTGACCGATTTTTTTGTCGAGTCTGCAAACGCTACTTCTCGCGCGCAAGTTATAGTCCAAGCTACCAACAAAAAAAGCGCCGCTTAAATCCGGTCATCGATAAGCTTTTAGCCTCGGGTGTTTCCCAACGCCAGGCAGCGCGCATCCTAAAGATTAACCGTAAAACGGTCGTTAGAAAATTTCGGTTCATCGCCGAACAACGAAAACTTGAGCACGCGAGGTGGCTTAAAATAATGAGTGAAAAACCACTTTTAGAAGTCCAATTCGACGACATGGAAACAAGCGAACACAGCAAATGTAAACCCCTAAGCATCGCCCTTGCCGTTGACCCAAGTACCCGAAAGATATTGAGTTTTAAGGTTTCGCAAATGCCAGCTAAAGGTCGCCTCACCCATATTGCAAAGAAAAAATATGGTCCAAGAAAAGACGAACGCGGCGTGGGCTGGAGCGCGTTGATGAGTGATCTTAAGTCGATCGTTGCTCCTAATGCCTTGTTTGTTTCGGATGAGAGCTCTCACTATCCTGGATTCATAAAAAAAGACTTTAAAGAGGCAACCCATAAAACGTACAAGGGCAGGAGAGCCTGTGTAGCCGGGCAAGGCGAGCTAAAGAAAGGGGGCTTTGATCCGTTGTTTGCGCTTAATCATACGGCGGCGATGTTAAGGGCGCACCTTAATCGGCTGTTTAGGCGGACGTGGTGTACGACGAAGAAGCGGGGGGAGCTTGAGCGACATATTTGGCTTTATGTGCATCATCATAATCATGTGCTTACTTGAATTTAAGCAGGGAGAGGGGCCAGTTCAAAAAGAATAAAGTAGGCCAGCCGACAACCCCAACCAATTCACCGCCAAATGTTTGTCCTCCGGCGTAAGCGTTGCGTCATTGCTATTCAGGACCAGGTTCCCCGTTTTCCAATATAAAGTTCCTGCGACCATCCACGGGCTATGTTGGCCGAGTTCAAGCATGAGCGACGTTTCGCAAGTAAAAAGATATCCGGTAAAATTCAGCTGATTCACCTGATCAGCGAAACTTCCCCACTCGAAGCCCACGCGCGCGCGCTGGTAAAATAAAGGTAGCGACATTGGCATCCATCGGGAAAGAATGGAAAATCCTGGTTGGAGAGTGGAGTAATTCCAAGTGTCCGTTGCAGATCTCGGTAAATTGGATTGTGCCCCCGTGCTTGATGTTGTAAATCCAGCGCTGGTATTTTGATTTGCATCCGTGAGTCCATGAATCGATCCAAACGTGGTTTGTGCGATCGTTCCTCTTAAATCAACTCCGAACAAGTTCCAACGGTACCCCGCGCCCACCGTGACCCCTTTTTCTGAGAGATTGATGTTGGTTTGGGAGTTAATCTCCACCCAACCGTGCGCATGGTTTGGAGCGTTCGGTGATGATAGCGTAGAACTCTGAATCAAGTCATTGACCGAGGTTGCATGGACTTCCGAAGTCAAAAGGCAGCTCGCAAAAAGCAGGTAAATTAAAAGTGGATTCATTATTCCATTCGGGGGAGGTAATCGACTCCAATAAAGGCGGCCAATTGGGTTTTATAGCTTAAATGAGTAAGAATCGCATCCGTGAGGGCGGTTTCTGAATCTCGGGCTTGGCTAATGGCATCGCGAATTTCAAGGCGGCTCACTTGTTCGTGGCGCATAAATCGTTCAAAAACATTTTCAAGGACGTTAATGCTGTTTTTGTAACCTTGCTGATTATTGTCCACTGTTTTTTCAAACTGACGGATACTTTGGACAAATTGAAAAATGGATTGCCGGTCTTTATTTGCAATGTTTCGAATATGAACTTCGGTTGTTTCTTTTTGAATTTCGGAAAGGCGCACGGTTCTTCTTCCGAATAAACCGCCGGGTCCGGTCAAGGGAACGGTCAGATTAATTCCTGCCGAAATGTCAAAGTTACTTGCACCTGCGGATTGGGTAAATCCACTCATCGAACCGCCATAAGCATTGTTTCCATAACCTACCGTGACGCCACTAAATTTTACGGTCGGCAGAGGGAGAAGATTCTTCTCCGTCAGCTCTAAGGCGAGCTGCGATTTGAGGAGGTCGCGAACGGCCGACTTCATGTTGGGTGATTCTTTCAAGTAGGTTTCGTAGAGAACGTCTTCCGTTACTTTTATTGGCAAAAAGACGACTTCTTCGTCGATCTCGTACCGCTTGCCGACTTCATCGCCCAAAAGGACGTTGAGCGTAAATAGCGCGGCCTTCACGTCCGACTGGGCTTGATCTCTTAGGTTTTTGGTAGTGACCAAGTCAAAGGATGACGAATCTACATCGGTCCAATTCGCTTTTTGCAATGCCGCTCGCGATCTTTGCAAATTTACAATCGCATTTGCCATTTCAACAGAACGCTCATAGGCATTCAATTTGTCCATATGACTTTTCAGTGCCCAAAAGGCGTTGATGGTTTGGAACCGAGTAGCGCGGCGTTGTTCTTCGTAAATTTCTTGGTTTCTCTTCCAATCTAACTTTGCTTGATCAAAGACGAGCTTGTCTCTCCCAAAATTGTATAAATTGTACTGACCCAACGCAATCTGCGCGCTGGAAGAGGGGTAACCGTTGTTATTGTTCGCTGTCCCATACTCGCCTCCTGGAAGGTTCGCCAAGGTTTTAGCGGCGTTTGAGTTCAGAATTAAGCTGATCTGCGGCATGTACATCTGGTCCCATGCATTGTCGTAATTTATTTCAGACGCCTGCAGGCTTAATTTATTTTCTTTTAAATCCAGATTATTTTCCATGGCGCGCTCGATGGCCATTTTAAGGGTGAGAATCTCGGGTGCGCTATCGTGATCCGTAGTCGCTGCGGGTGTGTTGCTTTGGGCAAGTCCCTGCTCTAGGGAGGTAAAAATCATGAGGAAAAACACCATGGCAACGCATTTCCTGATGGTCATTTCCTTCTAAAGTATCATTTTAATTTAACGGAAAACAATCTATAAATTCAAAAACCCAATTCCCGTAACCCGCTCGCCCATCAAGTGGGTCGGATCGTTCATTTGTTTGGGAGTTGGAAAAAGTGGGTAATGGGCATCGTCGATTCCATGGTCTTTTGCCACAATTTCGTCCGCTGCTCCGTCGGTCATGATTCCTAAGACTTCAAAAGTGATGGGGTCAAAGACCGGACTTCCGGAATTGCCGGCAAAGGAATCTAGATTAGTAACGAACTGAGTGGGATCTACAAAAATCGAAGGCTGAGCCGGATTATGGGACGCTAAGACCATCGCTCCACCGTCGGTATATTTCATGGGCTTTCCATCGGGAAAGCCAAGCATTGCAACGCGCGTTCCGGGCGAAGGTAAGCCTTTCTCGTGAGTCAGGGAAAAAGCCGGCCGATCGTACTGAGGTTCGGACAGTTCGATGAGTGCATAATCGGCCGAATGGTCCGAGGCCGTAGATTCTTTTACGATTTGCTTGCACGTTTTTACTTGTTCCGGATGAATCACAGGGGCAAACCTGGTTTGGGCCGATTCCTTTGTAGGAACAATATAATCAAAAATAAAAAAAAGGGACGGACACTCTTGCTGCTCTCCTAAGCAGTGGCCTGCCGTTAAAAGGTGGGTGGGATCAATCAGAAAGGACGTGCAGTTACCTGCCATGGCCTGATGAGCAAAGTGGCGGCGGTCTGGCTTGCCGATAGAAGTCTTCGGTACTTCGTTATGGGTCCGAAGCGCAATGCGATTGCCAGAAGCGTCGGGGCTTGAAACCCAATCTAGGCTTGAAACCAGTGCGACGGCTCGGCTCATTTTTAATACGTTTGGATTCGCGACCGAATAAACCTCCATTCGAGAATCTTTTGTTCCGTAAATAGCCAGTTCCTCGCCATACGCCGATAGAAAATAAAAACACCCCACGAAAAACAAAATCGTGGGGTGCAGGAAACAAAAACGAATCATCCCGTAAAAATCTCTTGAATGACTTGTTCGATGACTGATTCTTGGGTTTGTTTGGCAATCGAGATCTCTTTCACAATCAGGGCTTTCGCCTGATCCAGCATTTTTCGTTCGCCAAACGATAAATCCTTACTGTGTCGCAGTAAGAAAAGATCTCTTAAGACTTCCGCAATTTCATAAATGGACCCCGTTTTGATTTTCTCCATGTAATCGCGATAACGCCGATTCCAGGTGGTTTGGTCGATCTTTACATCCCGCATTTTTAGAATGGTGTAGACTTTCGTGACGTCTTCGTCCGAAATAATGCTTCGCAATCCAACGGACGCGGCATTATCGGTCGGTACCATAATGGTCATCTGTGTTTCGATGACCTGTAGGACATAAAAACTCTTCTTTTTTCCACCCACTTCGCGCTCATCAATACGCTTGATGATGGCGATCCCATGGGCGGGATACACTGCACTCTCTCCAACTTTAAACATTACGATCTCCTCCGTAAAGCGAGGAGCAGTGTATCGATCTTATTAAACGAAGTCAATTGAATTAAATTAAACTCGTTTAAATTGTTGAAGATCGTCTGAATGTGCTTTTATTACCAAAAGTTGACATCCACGATTCAAACAAAGCAAGATAAGTCGGATATGGCAACTCTTACCGAACGTCCCATTTATTTTACCAACTCAAAAGGACACAAAAAGGAGCGCTTTAGCCCCCAAGTGCCGGGTGAAGTAAAGTTTTATTCGTGTGGACCGACGGTTTATGGGCCCATTCACGTGGGAAATTTACGCGCGGCACTGACGGCGGATTTAATTTTTAGATTTTTCAAAAAAATGGGTTTTAAAGTGACCTACGTTCGAAATTATACCGACATTGACGACCGAATCATCGGTCAAATGATTCAAGAAAAATTAACCCTCGAAGCAATCACACAAAAGTACATCACGAGTGTAGAGCAAGATTACGCTTTGGCCCTGATGGAGGAGCCGACGCACAAGACCAAAGTCACCGATCACTTGCCCGAAATTGTAACGATGATCGAGCAGATCCTCCAACATCAGCACGGCTACGTCACGGACGAGGGTGAGGTTTTCTTTTCGATTGATTCGTTTAAATCGTACGGAAGCCTCTCGAATAAACCATTAGATGAGTTGCAGGCGGGACAACGCGTAGAGGTGAATCCTAAAAAGCGAAACCCCCTTGATTTTTCGCTCTGGAAACCTGCAAAGCCCGGCGAACCCAGCTGGAGCAGTCCTTGGGCAAAAGGGCGCCCCGGATGGCATATTGAATGCTCGGCCATGGCTTGTAAATGGCTTGGGGCGCAGATGGATGTTCACCACGGCGGAGTTGATTTAATTTTTCCTCATCATGAAAACGAGATTGCTCAGTCCGAAGCGGCAACCGGCGCACAACCCTATGCAAAAGTTTGGTTGCACAACGCGTTTTTAAATTTATCGGGCGAAAAGATGTCCAAGAGCTTGGGAAATATTGTCAGTGCTCGTGATTTTTTAGCGCACTACGGAGGCGAAGTCGCGCGCATGGTGATGTTGAGCGTACATTATCGGTCGAGCTTGGATTTTAATGGTGAGGCAGTGGACCACGCCGTCACCGCCTTAGCCCGGATATACGAAGCCAAAGAAAAAGCCGAAAAACTGCGCGAGAAGAAAATCTCGCTCCCCGACCCTATGGCGGAACAAGTGTGGGGAGGGTTTTTAATGGAGTGTGAGCGGACAAGGTCCGCCATTAGGGATCACTATTGCAATGATTTAAATACTGCGGGTGCCCTTTCGGAGTTTTTTACGTTAACGCGAGAATGGAATCGGTGCTTGGCCCATCCGAATGCAGAGAATACCTCAGGCGCGATTTTAGCGGCAAACGAGTGGATTAAAGTGCTGGAAGAAGAAATCGGATCCGTGATTGGAGTAGGGCGTGCCCGCAGCGAAACGGTTTTAAAAAAGCTAGAAGAAATTAAAGTGCTGCGCGCCGAAAATGAAGGCCAAAAGGTTATGACCGAGGCCGAGGTCAGCCTGTTATTAGAGGAGCGCAAGCAAGTACGATTGGAAAAGAATTTTAAGCGCTCGGACGAAATTCGCGATTTGTTGTTGGCTGCTGGAATTGAAATTAAAGATTCCCCGCAAGGGACGACTTGGAAGCGACGCTGATTCGTATTGAGATTGGTATTTTCCTAGATTAGGATAGAAATTAAAATGAAAATTG
>CAIMNF010000575.1 GCA_903842755.1 Oligoflexia bacterium | reverse complement strand
TCTTGAAGGGGGCGTGGAGCGATGAGTTCTAGCGGAAACCTTTTTATTTTTTCAATCATCCGATCCAGGCTTTGTTTTTCTTCGGACGTGGAGTGGTGGAAGAGCAGTGCCATTGCCGCTTCACCAAGCCCTAAGGTTTTTTTAATTCGGCGAAGCGGGGATAAATTCTCTTTCGGAATACGCGCCTTTGCTTTGAGTTCATCCGCGGTAAGGGCCGGCTTTAAATCTAAATGAACGAGTCCTTTTTCTCCTAAAAAATAAATGGGAGTTCCCTCTAATCCGTACCGGGTCACGACGAGTTCACCGGCCTTTTTTCCGTTCTTCGTGTATAAAACGATGGACTTGAGTGGCTTTCCTTCGGCTTCGTCTAGAAAAGCGGGGGACCATGCTACCTCAAAGCCTACATTTGCAGAACGGAAGGGTTCTATTTGCACACCTGCGCTTTGAAAGCGTGTGGGCCAGGTCGGCGGAGTTTCTTCCCAACTGCCGCCACCCAAGAACAGGCCTGCGGCGTTAAAGTTTTTGAGTTCTTCAAACCCCTGCCATTCGTGTTGTGTTTTGAAGTGGACCCCTTTTTGTGCCAAAAATTGGGTCCACGCTTTCAATAATCCCGAAGCCTTCATTTCTTTAACAAAATAGCGCGAAGACGTCCCTAGGAATGTTTCTAAGCCCAAGCTTTCCACAAACGTTATCCAGTCATTTGGTGAAAATTGCTGTAAGGCATACTCCCAAAAATCGAAATTAAAACCTTCGTAATGGGTGGCAAAAGCGTCCAGCTCTGCCGCGTGCGAAATATTCAGGCCCGAACTACCCGCGATCAGCAACTTTCTTCCCAGCGCGGGCCGCTTTTCAAAAAGTGTGACGTTCACCGACGTTGCTTGGTCAAGTACGATTTGCGTTGCTGCCATCAACCCCGCTGGACCGCTTCCGTATATTGCAACATTTGGAGTGGGTCGCACGCTCATGGCTCAAAAATTTTTCCAGGATTTAACAAATGGAGCGGGTCAAAGATTTTTTTGAGTTGTCTGAAAATTGCAAGTTCCGCAGGCGTTCGCGAAAAATGGATCGCGTGGCGCTTTAATAGTCCAATCCCGTGTTCCGCCGAAACGGAGCCTTCGAACTTCGCCAAGGTTTCAAAAAGTTTAAGGTCGGACTCGTGAGCCATTTGAATAAAGGCCTCTTTGGTCAAATTTTTTGGTTTCCGAATAAAGATATGCAAATTCCCGTCGCCGATGTGCCCAAAAAAATAAATTTCCGCATGGGGGTATTCCTGCGTGTAGCGGCTATGAATTTGAGCGTAAAACGCCCCAAGGTTTGCTAGGGGGACCGAGACATCTTCTTGGTGCACTTCGTGCCCCGCTAAAACGCTCTCGGCAATGCCTTCGCGAATTTGCCAAAAAGTTTCGGCTTCTTTTTCGGATTGGGCCATTAATCCTTCGGTGACCAGTTGTTTTTCAAAAATCTCATTCAACCACGCTTCGGAATTCTCAAAGCTTTCATTTTGAACTTCGAGCAAAACATATCCTTTCGCCGCTTCCTTTAGTGGAGGAGTAATGTTCAGGTGCTGACAAGTTACGGTAAAGCAAGCCTCGTCCATGCATTCAAACGCGCTGATTTGCTTTACTTTGTTGCGGGCAAACTGAAACAAGCGGACCACGGATGCGAAATCCGGTAGGGAAAACAAAAACACTAGCCTTGAGCGCGGAATCGGGCAAAGTTTAAGGGTCGCCTCGGTAATTACTGCAAGCGTCCCCTCGCTGCCGATCAGCATTTGTTTAAAATCTACGCCGGTGTTGTTTTTCTCCAAGCTGCCGTTCAGGGTGTGGCGGGTGCCATCCATCGTAACTGCGGTTAAGCCCAAAACCCAGTTCCGGGTGGAGCCATAACGGAGAACGCGCACGCCGCCTGCATTGGTGGAAATATTTCCGCCCACTTGGGACGATCCCTTCGATGCAAAATCGACCGGCCACGTTAGCCCGTGTGGAGCGGTTGCCTCGTGAACGGCTTGAGTAATCGCGCCGGCACCCACGGTAACGGTCTGTGAAAGGGTGTCAATCGGGCCAATAAAGTTAATCTTCTCTAAGGAAAGCACACATTCGCCTTGGGTAGCAACGGCGCCACCGGATAAACCGGTACGCCCGCCCGAGGGGACGATCGTTTGTTTATATTCCGTCGCCAATTTTAAGATTTGCGACACTTGCTCCGTGTTTGCAGGGAACAAAATTGCCTTGGCGTTAGGGGATAATAAGTTGCTCCAATCTTGGCCGTAAGTTTCAAGCGAAGTTGCATCCCTGCGGACTTGGTCTGCAGGAAGGAGCTTAGAAATGGCTGTCAAAAAACCGTCGTAATTGGACATGAAAGAACAGAGTGCCCCGAGTTTGGCAAGGGGGTCAAGCAAACTTCGTCGTCAAGAACTAAATTTGCATTATTGAAAAAAAATATTTACACTGAGGGTAAGCCTTGCGTCGGACGAACTTCGGTTCAATGCCCGACAAGAGGGTGTAGGTCAACAAACTTACTTGATCAAGGAGTGATTAAAGTAAGTGTAGACAAGGGAGAGAGCACAATGGAAATCACCGAAGTTAAGATTTTTCCCGTAAACGAAGACAAGCTCAAGGCATATGTGACCATCGTTTTGGATCACTGCTTTGTAGTACGCGACCTTAAAATCATCAACGGATCGACCGGTTTATTTGTGGCGATGCCCAGCAAGAAGCGTTCTGATGGTTCTTATAAGGATATTGCCCATCCGCTCAATAAAAGTACTCGGATGGTCATGGAGAAAAAAATCTTGGAATCGTATCTATCCGAGATTAAAAAGACGGGTGGGGCCGAGTCTCCGGTCCATCCCGACGAAGACGATTTAACCGAATCCGCCCAGGCCGGTAACGAATAAGTTACCGTTTTGAGGTGCGAACCCCAATCCTACCCTTGCAGGTAAAAACCTCCTGTGTTATTCCTCTATTATTCAGCTAGCAAATGCTTCTTAACTCTAGGAGCGTTCTCCACGTCAGTTTTGCATCTGTTGGGGCGTCGGCAAGTGGTAAGCTAGCGGATTTTGATTCCGCCATTCCAAGGTTCGAATCCTTGCGCCCCAACCATTTTTAACAACATACACACCAACGGAACGATCAGTCTCAATCTCTCCCTGAAGGGGAGGAACCTCTTGAAAATTTTGAATTAAATGTAATTTCCTTACACCGCCATGAGTGCGTGATTCAGGAAGTGCCCCGAACTTTTGGTTAGGGGCACGGAAATTATTTTGTTCGCTCCCCCAGTACGCCACTTTTGCAACTGAGGGTGAAATCGGCCACAAGCATCTTTGGATAAGAATTTCCCTTGCCTACGCAACTCATAATACAAGTGCGGGCATCCCCTGGTCGTATGTTACCCGGAACCGTCTTAAACAAGGTTTATTTATTCATTTTTAGGATGAGAAAGTTCATCACTTTTTGTTGTCGAATCTGGATTTATACGTTTAAACACGCATTCATTCTCCTTCGTGGGCCTCAGGCCTTTTCAGCTCGTGCCAAGACAACTCTGATTTAAAACGGAAGCATGCCATTCTCAAAGTGGTTCTAGCTTATCGTTAGCTGAACACGCGAATATTGGGCCTTACTTCCAATCTCAGTGAATCAATGACTTCCTATCCCTGTAACTTTTCTTCGCGCCCGTTGGTAAAAGGAGGCAAGAAGTTAAATTACCTTAAACTTTTCTTGTTCAATTTGATTCATGAGAAAGTGTTAAATTTTGTCCAGATTCAATTCTTTCCTTAGTCTCGTCCTTTCGGTTTGTTGTAAATCGTAGTCATTTTTAAAGGTATCATTGTTTTTAAGAAGGCTCAGACAAAGTGCTGCAATCCTCCTCGCTACTGCAATCTTTGCGTCTTTATGGCTAATTCCACGCGCTTTTAATTGTTCATAATAATCTCGTAAACTCGTCTCCGTTCGAAGTGCGCTTTCGGCCGCTCCTAAAAAGACATCACGTAATTCACGTCTGCCGTGAATTCGTTTAATACCATAAATTTTACCACCACTCATTTGAATGTGGCGAACCAACATCGAATAACCCCAGAATTGATGTTGGTTCCTGAATCGCTGCGGCTGGCAGATGACTGCCATAATAATACTTGCGCGAATTAAATCAATTCCCGGAACGGTTGAAAGATTTTGAATGGGTCGGTATTTCTTGCGGTTCTTTTCAAATTTATCTTTATACTCCGCTTTCAGTTTTTCAAGTGC
>CAIMNF010000574.1 GCA_903842755.1 Oligoflexia bacterium | reverse complement strand
GTCAGGTTGCCCCCTTTAAAGTTTAATGCAAAGCTTGCGGAGGCATATAAACCCATCAGAATTAAGATGAGAAAGTTTGCCACTAAATGAAATGAGGTGTTTTCAAATTGTGGAAAATCGGTCGACTCCCACCGCAAATAAGTGGTGCGAACGCAATCAAACGGCGGGTAGCAAATCACACAAATCATCCAACCAGAGAGGGTCATTTCCGTACTGATGATCTCGTTGTTCAAAAAGGGAGCTTCCAATAAATAAGCGGCGGCAAAAAAAACCACATCTCCAAAAAGGATCAAATTAAACGTAAACCAAAAGCCATGGGCATTGAATAGGTCTAGAAAATGATTGAAGCTTTCAAAGGGGCCTGGAAAGTTTAGCATTGCAAAGCCAGAATTCAAAAGACTGCAGATGTGACTTCCAAGCCAAGTGAGCATGAGTGGAGCAAAGAAAAATTTTACCAAAAGACAACGAAGGGCGTTTTCCCCTTTGGTCTTTTCGGGGAGAGGAATGGTTGTATTCTGGATCCATTTTTTAAAAAGGTAGGAAAAAGCGAGGCGGGCTTTGCTTTTAAGTTGAGGATAGTAAAAATAAAATGGAAGGAGCAGAATGGCATAGACCATAAAGCAAATTAAAAAACAAGTGTATGCGCTGATCTGTGTGCCTGGAAGAAAATCGAGTTTATAGACGGTCCCCAATAAATTTCGGTAAAAAGCGAGCTGATTAAAAATAAAAAAACAAATTCCTAGGTAAATTAGCGTGCAACAGTAGTTTTGAATCACGGAAAGAAAAATTGTTTTTTTAGGAATTTCGGCGTGCATTTGACTATTAGATTAATAGGAATTGGCCCCAATTCAAAATGAATTGAGGCCAGCGTAAGAATTTAGTTTAAATCGAGGTCGATGGCAGAATAGGGGTCTAATGATATTCCTGGGGTTATCCCGTTTAAGGTGCTTCCGTGAACCACGTTCGTGCGAACGATGGTCGTTGCGGCATTCGCAAGGGTAGAGAAGGTTAAAATCATCCCGGCAAACGGAATGCCAATGAGCGAAGCCCCTGCGCCGATCAAAAATCCGCTGCTGATCAAGGTAGTGATGGCATTATTCATCTTTTTCTTGAATGAAGGTTTGCCGTTTATCGTCGGAAAAAAGATGAGTTGAGTGAGGCCATTGATTGCGTCATCAGAGAGTTCGACGGAAGTTCCGCCATGAGTGGTCAAATGGTGGAGGCGATCCCGAAACGTTTCCTGAGCGTTCATGCATGCCTTCGAGATTAATTTCCACAGGGAGCGATTGTATTCCGTACGAATGTTTTCAAGGCTTGTCCGATGGTTTTCTACGGAATCGTCTTCTATCGTTAATTCGTCGTTCATCATACTGACAAGATTTTCTTTGGTATAAATGCACTTTTCGATTAAAAAATTACTGCTGATTCGACTTTTACCGAGCTGGCTAAGGCTATTTAATTCCGCCCGAGTATAGGGCCGATAAACCGTAATTGCTGCATTGGGGTCCTGGCCTGATAAGAGAGTGTTTAAATCGGAAGTGGTGGTTTCAATTGCTTTTTTGGCGAGCACTTCTACTTGTTCCTCAGAGAGGACGAGTGTTGGATTTACAGGCTGTTCGTTGGTTTGTGCTTGGGTCCAAGATGCGGTGATGAAGGTCAATACGACTAAATACAATTTCATTCGAGTTACACATATTCTTTCTATGCCGGAATAGGCATGGGACGTTTTTAGGAGATCAAGGACGAAATTAAAATGCATAATTGTTCATTAATGAAATGCAAAAATGCATTTAATGATGTAAGCTTCTGTGTCATGAATTGGGATGATTTTAGGTTTTTTCAAGCAGTGAAAGTACAGGGTTCCTTAAAGAATGCGGCAAAGGTACTCGGCACGGATCAAGCAACCGTAGGTCGGCGACTTTACGCGCTTGAAGACCGGCTCGGGACAAAGCTCTTTGAGAAACGTTCGAACGGTTTCTTTTTGACCCCTTCGGGAGAGGGAATCGCGCGAATGGTGGACGAGATCGAGGAGAAATTCGACCATATTGGAACGAAGCTCCTGGGCAAAGATCAGCGTTTACAGGGGCCAGTGCGGATCGCGGCGCCCGGTGGTTTGGCAAATTATTTGCTGAAGTATGGGCTTAAAAGAGTGACCGAACTTTATCCTGAAATAGAGTTAAATTTGCTGACGGGGCCAGAAGTTCTAAACTTGTCTAAGCGCGAAGCGGATCTTGCGATTCGCTTCGTAAAGCCAGAAGAACAAAACCTACACCTGACCCGTCTTGCCGATTGGCCAGTTGGTCTTTATGGATCGAAGGATTTTTGGAAACGAGGGGTGCAGCCAAAATGTGTAGAAGAGCTTCTGCGGTACCCCTTTGTGGGGTTGTATCCTGAAGTGATGATGGAAAAAGAAGAGAAACTATTGGCGCCCTTCCATCAAAAGTTGAAGTATGTGGTCAGTACTCACGCATGGGAGCATGTGTATGAAGCAGTAAAAAATGGAATTGGTTGGGGGGCATTACCTGAGGCCATTGCGTCCCGAGCACCTCACCTTGAGCGGATCAGACTAATTGCCCCACAGAATGCAGTCATCTGGATGGTCACTCATGCTGATGTAAGAAAAAATGCACGGGTTCAAGCAGTCGCTCGAGCCTTAAGGGAATCGTTTTAGTGGATTTGTTTCAGGGGGTAGCCACAGGCGGGAATTTTTTCTCCTAGCGTGTCCAGAATTTTTCCGAATGGCGTTGAATTCGGTCTTAAAGTAGACCAATACCTACAGGTGGCAGATTCAAAAAGTTCAGCAGGACGTTTTTTCAAAAGGTCACGCATGATCCATAAACCTAAGTTTAAATTCGAATAGGCATTGAGCAGAGTACGGGTCGCATCCCCCTTTTTTGTGCCAATTTCATAATCGTGAAGGGCGCTGGTTGAATCTCTTTCCCAGGAAATGTCGTCAAAAGGATAGTGATAAACTTCAACGTCTCCATAGGATAGTTGTAAAAGTCCTTCGGAACGGATTTGCTGCTTTGTGATTGGATCTGTAGAAAGTCCCGTTTCTAAATAAATCATGTTGCGCTCAAAGTCGGATTCTTCTTTGGCAACGGCATAAAGAAGGCTCGACCAAAAATTGAGTTTTTGGACTGTAGAGAGATCACTCCACTTTGGACAGACGGTAGCCATTTCGTCCGCAGAAAGTTGCAATAGTTCTGTCTCTTGGGCTTGAATTTCACTGTGAATATGGGTGTCGTACTCTTGGAGCCATCCTACTAACACTTGCGGTTGATCTGTAAAATGAGAAGGTGGCTCAGGTGTGGCCGGGGAGGGTGGGTTTGGAGAGGATTGCGGTGAACTCGTCGATTTTAATTTTCCACATGCCCCTAAAGACAGGAATACGACGATCATCCAACATTGAACGCGGTTTACTTTGAACTTCATTGATTGCCCCCTTTTTTTGTCCCCGTGGTTCAAGTATATCGTGTCAATTAATAAATCAATTGAAATGATTGATGTTAAGTAAATGACTATTTTGATATTGTAATTAGTTTTAATTTAGTTTAGGATTCATTGGCTATGTTAAGACGCTTTGTTCACGCTTTAATTCTGCTGACTTTCGCTTCTTCGAAAGTGGGATTCGCGTTTGAATACACCCATAAGCGGTGCGAAGCGAAAGAGTACGCCGGAGTAGTTCTTCCGTATGGCATTGGCTGCGCCCCAGAGGTACTCTACGCGTGGAAGGATAAGGATACCGTTGCTCGATACATCCAAGAAAGCAGTTCGACTGATTTTTTACCGGCCAAAAGCGAGATTTGGGCGTGGAGAACACCGATTGGCACTTTTGGGTACGGCGATTTTGTAGTTCGAATGAAGTTGCGTCCCCATACCCATTTTAAAATGCGAGATGTTTGGACCAAAGACGGTGGCTGCAGCAGCTTAACCGCTTCCGAAAAGAATCATACGGTGATCTTCGGTTATTATAAGGCCGGACATAATTTTAGTGAATACATCATTTGTTCGCCAAATGTAGTAGAATCTTGGAGTGTGCAGACACCCGAAATTTACAACGAGATGGTAAAAGAATACAATTGGGTGGAGCAGCGTCGAGATGACGTGACCCTATATGATCGGCTTTACAGAACGGTGAGTACCCCGACGTGGACCGATACGGATTACAATCCCAAGAGTTATTTCTTTTTTAACTTAGATCAATACGATTGGAGCAAGGACAAGCTTCTTGAAAACTTTGATCGGATGAAGAACCTTTTGGATACTTCTTTCAAAGGTTATGTCTTTTATGGCCCACAGGTTCCGAAAAATCGTGCACGTCACTACCATGTCAACTATCCAGACTATTTTAACTGATCCATTGACACTTTTTTTCTTTTGACCTAAAACTTTCTGCTTGAAAGAAAAAATGGGTTTTCCAAAACAGGGGCTTTACGATCCGGCGCTCGAAAAAGATGGCTGCGGAATTGGTTTAGTTGCCGACATCAAGGGCCGCAAATCTCACCAGACTGTTTTAGATTCGATCACTTTGCTTGAAAATTTAAGTCATCGAGGAGCACAAGGAGCTGACTCGCAAAGCGGGGATGGTTGCGGTATTTTGACCCAGATCCCAGACCGATTATTCCGTGCGCAACTGAAGTCATTACCGCCTTTGGGCGATTATGCAGTTGGAATGTTTTTTTTACCGCCACAATCGGAGATACAGAAAACGATTGAGTCCTTAGTGGAAAACCAATTGAACAAGGAAGGGTTAGAACCCATTTCGTGGCGTGAAGTACCCGTGAAAAGCAGTGTATTGGGAAAAGATGCCCTAAAAACTGAACCCAAAATCAAGCAGCTTTTTGTGAGTCGCGGGGCGAGGGCAGCGGCGGATTTTGATCGGAAAATCTACGCAGTTAGACGCATTATTGAGCACGAAGTCCGGGCCAAACTAAAGGACGCAGTGGGAGCAGAGTTTTTTGCGATTCCAAGTTTTTCGACCACCACGTTAGTTTACAAGGGCCTCTTGTTGCCTGAACAATTGAAAGATTATTTTGTAGATCTGTCCAATTCAGATTATGTGAGTGCAATCGCAATGGTGCACAGCCGCTTTAGTACGAATACTTTTCCGTCCTGGCGACTTGCGCATCCTTATCGTTATCTTTGTCATAATGGCGAAATCAATACACTCAAAGGCAATTTGAATTGGATGAGGGCGCGCGAAGGGCGATTAGAATCTGATCTCTTAGGCCAAGACCTTCGACGAATTTTGCCGGTCATCGATGAAGATCAAAGTGACTCTGCTTGTCTGGATAATATGGTCGAGTTTTTATTGATGGGGGGACGATCCCTTCCCCATGTGATGATGATGTTGATTCCCGAGCCCTGGGTCGGAAATCCATCCATGAATTTAGATGCACGTGGTTTTTATGAATACCATGCGTCGATGATGGAGCCTTGGGACGGTCCCGCTGCCGTTTGTTTTACCGATGGGCGATTGGTTGGGGCAACCCTTGATCGAAATGGCTTAAGGCCCTGTCGTTATCAGATCACCCAGGATGATCGCTTTATTTTAGCTTCTGAGGCCGGAGTTCTTGAGGTCGATCCAAAACTGATTAAAGCCAAAGGTCGCTTAGAGCCAGGAAAAATGCTTTTAGTCGATACGGTACAAGGTCGAATGGTCAGTGATGAAGAGATTAAAAAGCAGATCATGACTCAAAAGCCGTATCGGAGTTGGGTTTCTCAGTATCGCATTTCGGTGGATGAGTTGCCGGTTCCCTTGAATGTTCCTAAAATCGGAAGTCGGCATCTGGTCGAGTATCAACGGCTATTTGGTTACACGGAAGAAGAAATTAAGCGTGTTTTGGAGCCGATGGCCACGCAAGGCGAGGAACCCTTGTCTTCGATGGGTGTAGATACGCCGCTTGCGGTTTTGTCGCAACGGCCACAGCTGCTCTTTAATTATTTCAAGCAATTGTTTGCCCAGGTGACGAATCCGCCCATCGACCCTATTCGTGAAAATTTAGTCATGTCTCTGGTGACGCACATTGGGCCGAGTGCAAATTTAATGGCAGAAAATCCGGATGCTTGCCGCAGGATTAAAGTTCAGCAACCCATTTTGACGAATCTTGATTTGGAAAAAATTCGTGAAATGATCGATCCGGGATTTAAAAGCGAAACGTTACCGATCTTTTTTGAGCGAGACCTTGAATATTCGCTCGAGCAGCTTTGTCAAAAAGCGGTGGACTTAGTCCGATCCGGCATTAAATTTATTATTTTAAGTGATCGGGGAGCTGAGGAATCTCAGGTGCCGATTCCTAGTCTGCTGGCCGTGTCCGCAGTGCATCAGCGGCTCATTAAAGAGTGCTTGCGTACGGAGGTTGGACTTTTGGTTGAAACGGCCGAAGCGCGCGATGTCCATCACTTCGCATGTCTGATTGGGTTTGGTGCCGGGTCGGTTAATCCTTATTTGGCATTTGATACGCTTTCGGATTGTGCGAAAAAAGGAATTTTTCCGGAAGGAATCGATGAAAATACCGCTCATACCAAATACGTAAAAGCGATTGGCAAAGGGTTACTAAAAATATTCTCAAAAATGGGAATTTCTACGATTCAGTCCTACTGTAATGCGCAACTGTTCGAAGCGGTGGGTATCGCGGATTCCGTGATCGATCGTTATTTCTCCGGGACGCCTTCAGCCCACATCGGGGGATTGACGATTGAGCGCATTGGCGAGGAATGTTTGCGACGTCATCGACAAGCCTATCAGAGTAAAGCCACCATGGCTGGTCTTGACCCAGGCGGAGAGATTCATTACCGCAAACAAGACGAGCATCACGACTGGAATCCCGATACTATTTTTAAACTCCAGCAAGCTACCCGAACGAATAACTATAAAACTTATGAGGAGTTTTCAAAATTAGTTAGCCCTGATCAAGGAAGTGATACGACTCATCTCAGAGGGTTGCTGG
>CAIMNF010000573.1 GCA_903842755.1 Oligoflexia bacterium | reverse complement strand
TCATGTTCGTAATCCTTGTGATGAAAGTTTTTGGATCCGTCTCAAATGACGTTCACCTTGATCCGGTTTTGCAGTTAAAAAAGTTCGAATAATTTGAAAAGCAGTCGCGGTCGAAATAATGTTTGCTCCCAAGCAGAGAACGTTTGCATGATTATGCTCACGGGAAAGCTTCGCGACCGTTTCTGATTCCGCCAAGGCTGCCCGAATCTTAGCGAATCGATTCGCCGCAATCGAAATTCCGACGCCGCTCCCGCAAATTAAAATCCCGAGTGGTAACCCCACTAAACCTTCGGGATTTTCTTGGGAGATGCGCGCGCAGACCAATTGGGCGAAGTCAGGGTAGTCGACGCTGTCCGTGGTAAAGGGTCCCACATCTTCAAGAGTCATCTTTTCTTGGCTGTTTTCTTGAAGGAGCATGTCTTTAATCTGTTCTTTTAGTTTGACTCCCGCGTGGTCCGAGCCTATCCAAATTTTCATCGATTATGCCTTGTGTTTCTTGAAGAGAAGCGAAACGTTCGTGCCGCCAAAGCCAAAGCTATTAGAAATCGCAACGCGAACTTCTTTTTTAACTGCTTTTTGAGCCGTAAAATTCAAGCCGGTTGCAGCACAATCCGCATCCAGATTTTCTAAATTGATCGTCGGTGGAATGACCGAGTCCCGAATCGCTAAAACACTTAAGGCTGCCTCCAGTGCCCCGGCTGCACCCAGCAAATGGCCCGTCATGGACTTTGTAGAGCTAACGTGAACGTTTTTTGGTGTTTCCACTAATCGCGCAATGGCTTTCGCTTCTTGAGCATCTCCTAAGGGGGTCGAAGTCCCGTGGGCATTGACGTAATCAATTTCGTCCGGTCGCACTTGAGCTTCCTCAACCGCCAATTTCATTGCTCGGTATCCCCCGTCCCCAGTATCGAGTGGTTGGGTAATATGATAGGCATCGGAAGTGGGCCCGTAACCCGCAATTTCAGCGTAAATTTTGGCTCCGCGTTTTAGGGCAAAGTCACGATCTTCCAGAATAAGGACGGCTGAACCCTCGCCCATCACAAAACCGTCTCGGTTCTGATCAAACGGGCGAGAAGCCTTACCTGGGGTTTCATTTTGGCAGGAGAGCGCTTTCATAGCAGCGAATCCGCCAATGCCGAGAGCACAAATCACGGATTCTGCTCCGCCCGCAATCATGACTGTTTCTTCGCCCCGTTGAATGGCACGGTAAGATTCGCCAACCGCGTGAGCACTGGAGGCACACGCAGACACCGAACACGTATTTGTTCCCTGCGTGTTCAATAGAATACTCATTTGTCCCGCAGCCAAATTCGGAATGACTTGAGGAATAAAAAAGGGAGTGATTCGCCGAAAGCCTTTTTCTAGGTAGGTGCGATGGGTTTCTTCAATCAAGGGCAGTCCGCCCATGCCCACACCAATGTTTACCCCAATTCGTTCAGGACTAATTTGATCGCGAACCGAATCCAAATTCGAATCTTGGTACGCTTCGATTCCGGCTGCAAGCGCCAAGTGAATGAAACGATCCATGCGCTTTGCATCCTTTGCGGAGACGGCTTGGGTTAAAGGCTCGCTTGATTTTCCGCGAGGGTAAAGGGGCTGACTGAGGGGAGCCGTAGGGTCAAAATTTTCGACGTCGCCCGCAATTTGGCAAGCGCAATCGCTTGCATCGAACCGAGTAATTTTTCGAATTCCAGGAACCCCATCGATCGCCGCTTTCCAGGTAGCCTCACGCGAAATACCGAGCGGACTGACGATACCGATGCCGGTAACGACAACCCTTTTCTTTTGTGTATTTGTCATGGCAAGATTCTAAGCTTTTTAGGCCGAAAATGGAAAGAAAATTGAGTAAGAAACGGTGGCGTATTATTCAAAAAGTTAACGTTGCGCGTAAATCGATTCGATTTAAAGTGGATCTCGGTCAACCGTTCAGCTTAGGAGCGACGCAATCACCGGTGCTGCGGCGCCATTGCGTTCGAGCGCGCGCCAATGCTTTTGGTCCACACCCATCCTCCGATAAAGGGTGTTGATCACCGAGTTTACTCCTAAGTAGTCCCCCGGCTTAAATTCTTTTGGTAGGTCCGTTCTGGGAATACATTGACTAAAGTCGAACGGGCGACCCATCGCTTTTAATTTTCGAGGATCGAGGCTTAAGTGAGTAGGAGACAAGGTCTCTGCTACCGAACCAAAGTCACTTGCTCCAATCACTTGGCCGCCCTTAATGCCTTTTCCCCCGATGATCATGCTGTTGGTGAGTGGATTGTGATCTGTCCCCGTTTGATCAATTGCGGCGCCTTCTTGGCGAAGCGTTCGACCAAATTCGGCCCCAAAGAGAAAGGTGGTGACGTCGAAAATAGAGCGATGATCATCATAGGGCGTACTTTTAAGAAGCGAAAAAAGATTCGCGAGGGCTTGCCCGAGGGTGGCGTAAGATTCCGGTTGCTTCTTCGCATCACTTGGAGAATGGGTATCGAGCTGAAACTGTTCCAGGACACAGATTGCAGATCGAGTGGCGCCTGCACGAAAGGCCTCTGCAGCGAACCGAATGAAATCTTCGGTCGTCGGTTGCCCGCTTGTGGAGTTTCCGCCAGGAGTGTTTTCACTCGGAGAGGGGTGCGGTTGAGCTTGGCTTTGCAGGAGTTCGAAGGTTTCGGCCAGGTGACCAGAATGCGCAAAAGCATCTTTGATGATTGCCGAAGACTCTGCCAATGCTCCGCTTCCCCCTGCATTCGCTTCAAAGCGACTCCTTACAAATTGGAAAAGGGAAGAGTTTGGCCTCAGGGGCGGAATTTTCTTCAGCGCGCTCACCAGGCTTTGCGCACCATCGGGCGAAAGAGGCACAGACTTGCTGCCATTATTTTGGATAAT
Source organism: Oligoflexia bacterium (assembly GCA_903842755.1). Lineage (GTDB taxonomy): Bacteria > Bdellovibrionota > UBA1018 > UBA1018 > CAIMNF01 > CAIMNF01. Next base: position 2,899 of record CAIMNF010000573.1, on the reverse strand, counting down.
ATTAAAGTTCCCATTGATGATTGCATCCAATTCGCGTGGGTTTTGTTCGTTCAATACCGGGATAAAGCATTCACCGCCGAAAGGGTCGCCGGTAAATAAATAATTGACGTTTTGATCGTGCCCATCAAAGCCCACGTCCATCAGTACACCGTTTAAAATGGAAAAATCGTTTTTAAAGGGTAAGAGTGGTTTTACTAAATCAGTGGCCCAGGTTGAAATCCCATTGGTCCCTGTCCAAAGGGTGGGTTCCCCTGTTTTGCGGTAGTTTTGAATGATTCCCGCTTTGGTCATTTCTAAGGGGCGGGCATCAAATAAATAAGACCCATCCAAGCCAGAGGGGTCTGCAAGGGTGATCATTAAGAAAAAGTGGGGATCGACTTCATTTTTTTTAGAAGGATTGAGTGGTAATCCTTTGCTTGCCTGAGCGGAACGCATTAAGGCAGATAATCCGAGTGTGCCTAAACTTGCACCTAAACTTACATTGATGCCGGTGTGAACACCCCATTTTAAAAATTGTCTTCGATTTAAATTTTTCATCTTAAATTTTTCACCTTAGTCCGCCAATAAAAAATAAGGGTTAAATAAAGCTGCAAAAATGATGTTAGAAACTACTGTCGTCCTGGGCGCCGTTTTATATTCTGGATTCTGTTGGACGAAGGTTTTCCATGCGTTGAATTCTTCAAGTGGAGCATCAAAGCCAAGGAGGGCAGACCAAAACGCGTAAAGAACCTCGTCTGTTTGGGCGCTTGCTGCAGGCCATTGACATAAGGGCTGAAGTGCCTGTTTTGCTGTTGCATTCAAATAAATGGGATTACCTAACCCGTCGAATTTGCGCTCTTGATCCGGCAGGCAGTTTTGCGCAATCGCATCGGCGAATAGGTTTAGATCAATGTACCAGAGCAAAAGATTAAGGGCATTTGGGTCGCCGTTAGAAAAACCGGCGTTAGTATCCGATCCATCGTAGGTGCCTAGTAAACTCAGCGGGTCACCCGGCAAGGGCTCTTCCGTATAGACCGGGTGTTCTAACAAATAAACTCCAATTTGAAAGGAAGGGTCCTGAAGTAAACGTGTCACCACTATCCTGTTGATTTTGGAATAGCTTTTCAGCGGCAGATGGGTAGCTGCCTGAGCGCTGGCATTGCATAACTGAATTAAGAGGAAAAGGACAGGCACCAAGAACATAAAACGTTGGAATAGTTTTTTCATTTCACTTCACCATTAAGAGACGAACGAGGTGGAGAGATCACACTGTTTAACCATAAGTACAATTGTTGCCGATCTTGACTAGGCATTTCAGTTCCTTTGGGCATCCGTTGCTCTGGGTTTGGATCACCAATCCGGTCGAGCATCAGTTGGGCCGTTGCCGTCGCGCTTGTGGGTTTTCTATTTGAATCTAAATGAAGAAATCCGGTGCTTCCATCCGGAAGTTTCTGCCATTGCGTTAAATCTAAACTGCCATCATCGTCCGTAGACTGGTGGCATTTGACGCAATTTTTTGAAATGATCGCTGCGACTTTGCAAGGAGCGGTCGTCCGGGGCTTTTGCCCTGGGTTATGATCATCACAATTGTCCCGGTCTGGGTTTGGTGTGCTAAAGGTTTTACTCAGGACAATCGATTTAAATAAATTTTTAATTCCAACGCCAGAGCCGGATCGAGCGATATCGTCGTTAAAGTTTTGAGTAAGGTAATCCAAATATTCACCATCCACCGTTTGGTCCGGAGAAACCAAATATTCATAGGCGCGTTTGACAACACAGTTGCGCACTTCGGGAGCTGTTTTCATAAATTGAAACAGGTCATCCAGGTTCGAACCATAAAAATTCTTTGAAGGATCGCGGATGGAGCGAATGTAACCAATGTTATCTGGATGGGTGGCGTCGGGCCCAGGCTGCCAGGCCTTAATGTAATCCGCTAATTTTGCTGAGGCACCGTCGTCAAAGAAAATGGTTGGACTCTGACTGTATTCATTAAATTGAGTACCATAGTACCTAAAAAAACCAGCCATAGGGTCGAGTTTGTAGTGGCAAGCAAAGCAAGAAGGACTGTTTGCGTGTTGTCCGCCTGCGTGAACTGCCGGTGTCTCGACATTGACCGGTGTAAGGTCATCGCAGAAAAACCGCTTTAAGATGTATGCCGCACGCTTCCGATTATAATTCGTCGACGAGTTTGCCAGGACGCTAGCCACGGAAAAGTCCGTAAAGACCGAATAGTGAAAAGAGGGAATGATCGTACGGAGATCTAGTTGCTTAAACTGGGTAAGGCTTGATGGATGATACACTTCGCTTTCAAACGGAAGGATAGCTTGAAATAACAAATCATTCTTTTTTTGAATGTCCGTGAATGCTGCTTTAAAGTCGTACCCAGCAGATTGCGCTCCGGAACAAATACCGTAAGTTTTTCCATAATAGTCAGCAGAGAAGAAAAAATTAAAGGGGATGGAACTCCCGAGCCCCAAAAAATCACTAAAAACGTAGGTCCCCACTAAGGTCATAAACTGCTGGCAAACCTCGTCGCGGGGAACTGGAACTTTTTCCGCCAAGGCGATGAGGTGGTCGAGTTCCAACTGGAGCTTTTTAAAATGAAGAGCCCGGAGTTGACTTGCCGTCAGCTTTTCGTTCTCCGGCGGTTCATCGGGACCTACATTTGGCCGAGTCAGCTGTTCGATATAGAGATCAGGGTGCAAATCAAATAGATGAAAAAAGTCGCCATTGTTCAGCACTTCCGCGCTGGCGCGAATGGTCTGGGGATGCGCAAAAACGTAAGGGAGGTAAGGTCGCTGTTTTGAATCACTGCCTTCTCCAGGAGTCCGGAGGAGGTCTTGCCTAAATCCAATAAACATTAAGCTGAAATCCAGGAGCGTATCTCCAAAGCGCGGATCCTGGATGAATCGATCGACTA
>CAIMNF010000572.1 GCA_903842755.1 Oligoflexia bacterium | reverse complement strand
TTTTATTGCTGGTATGTGCGCTTATTTTTATTTCCGAAAAATGGGTAATGGTTTAGCGCACGAAATTGATCGCTTGAGTGGCGCAGTCGAGGCAACCCGTAAAGCGGGAACAGAATTAAATGATTCTGCGGTTAAATTGTCAGAAAGCAGCAATGAATCGGCGGCAGCAATTCAAGAGTCAGTATCTGCTCTTTCGGAAATGAGTAGCATGATCGCTCAAACTACGGCTTCGACCAATCGGTCTTTAGAGGCAACGACCGACATCGCAGAGCGCTCGATTGCTGGACGTGAAATCATGGTGAAATTAGGGAAGTCCATGGAAGCGATCGACCAAGCGAACACGGCATTGCAAGAGATTGAATCTATTATTACTGGAATCAGTCAAAAAACGGCGGTAATTAATGATATCGTATTTAAAACGCAGTTGCTTTCATTTAACGCCTCAATCGAAGCCGCGCGCGCAGGTCAGTATGGGAAGGGGTTTGCGGTTGTTGCCGAAGAGGTCGGAAATTTAGCTCAAATGAGCGGCGATGCCGCGCGTGAGATTGAAACCCTGATTACCGATAGTGAAAAGAAAGTGGAATCAACGTTGGATTTAATTCAACGACGCGTACGGGAAGGAAATATTGTCAGTAACGAAGCGTTGACGGCATTTAAAGGAATTGCCGGCGCAATCGATCATATTAAAACTCAAGTGAAATCGATTGTTGAAGCTTCCGTTCAGCAGGATGTGGGCGTACAACAAACTCAAAAGGCAATGTCTCAACTCGATGTATTTGCGCGGCAAAACTGTGAGTTAGCTGAGCAGGTGACTCGTTCCAGTCAGGGCTTGGGCGCAACATCTGCCGATCTCGCTCAAGTTTCGGTAAAGTTAGTGGGTGAAGTGATGGGTTCGCAAAAGCGTAAGTCTGGAGCTGCTGCGTTCATCGCAACCGAGACCGAAAGTTTGCGTTCTGTCCCGGACTTAGATTCATTTCCAGACATTTCTGCAGAAGATGACTCCTTTAAGAAAGTAAGTTAATCTACCCTATGATTAAATTTACGGATGCAGAGGTCGAAAAGATCTATCAATTGACTGAGCAGCTGACGGGAACTTGTCAATCGGGTCGTTACCGAAGAGAGATCTTGGTATCAAACATCGAGCGCAGGATGCGAGCGCTGTCTATTCCTTCTTTGGATGAATATATTGAACTCGCGTCTCGGCCGGGAAAGGAGCACCAAGAGCTGCTTTCTTCACTCACCATCCATACGACGTCTTGGTTTAGGGAAGAGCCGCATTATGCGATTCTGTTGAAGAAAATCGAGGAGTTTTATAAAGCAAAACACCCTCGTCCCTTTCGACTGTGGAGTTCGGCTTGCTCCACTGGGGAAGAAGTGTACTCCTCCGCGTTGATCCTTGAAAAATTTAGGTTATCCCACCCTGGGTTTGAATACGAAGTAAGGGGGAGTGATATTGACCCTGTTTCCGTTCGGGCCGCTGAGCGCGCAATTTATTATCGGGAGGGATTTGCAAGCATCCCCCTTCCTTATCAGGGATTGGTGTTGATGGGCTCCGGAAAAACGTCGGGATTATTTACGTTGGATCCGGAAATTCGTAAGCGGACTCGATTTTATTGCGGAAATTTAACCGCTTTAGATCCCTCCATTGAAAAACAGGATTGGATATTTTGCAGAAATGTATTGATTTACTTCGAAGAAAAAAAAGTAGTAGAGATCACGCATAATCTTTTTCAGTATTTGTCACCTCAGGGAATTTTGTGCTTAGGACATAGTGAAGCATTTAATCAAGTTCCCTCCGGTTTTCATGCATTCGGCAAAGCTTGCTATGGTCATGCTCCCAAAGTGATCACTACCAAAAAAGATCAATCTTTGGTGGAATCAAAGGTTCAGGCTCAAATTGAAAGTTCCATGAAACGCGTACTGATTATTGATGACTCCGCAATTGTAAGGAGAGTACTGCGAAAATTGTTTGAGCGACGGAAATGGATTGTGACGGAGTCTGCCAATGCGATGGAGGCCGATCAAATGATTGCTTCGCAAGGTTTTGAACTCATTACGTTGGATTTGCATATGGAACCGATTGATGGTGCGATGTGGTTGCGCGCGTATCGAGAAAAACGTGGCAAGGCGCCCGTGGTCATCGTGAGTGATGCGGATCCAAAAGAAGCGCAAGAAGTTTTCGGTGCGCTAGAAAGTGGCGCGCAGGACTACATAATTAAAACGGCCTTGAATCAGGCACCGGAAGAGTTTTTGGATCGGGTTGAAGGTTTTCTAAAAACAAAAGTAGAAGACCGAGTGACTAAGTTGTCAGCAGTTCCTTCCATTATGCACGTGGATTTGAAGGAACTTAAGGCTCCCGAAGTGATTCTGATTGGAGCGAGTACGGGGGGGCCTGAAGCGTTATCCCACTTGTTGGGGCAAAGTTTTAATGCTCAGACACCGCCCATCTTAGTGGTCCAGCACATTAATGAGTCCTTCGCCAAACCGTTCGCGGAAAGGCTAGCAACGGTGTCGGGACTTAAGTTGATGGAGCCTGTGGAAGGTGAAGTATTAGAACCGGGTAGAATCTACCTGTCTTTCGGAAATTATCACATCAGCGTCAAAAAAGATTCTATCGGATTGAGATTGGTCAAGAGTGATGCAGAAAAGATTCTGGGGCATCGGCCGTCGGTGGATTTTCTGTTTAGAGAAGCATCCAAATTTAAAATCAATGCGTGGGCTTTTTTATTAACAGGAATGGGAAAAGATGGCGCGGCAGGGATGATGGAGCTTAAGCAACGGACCGGTTCCATTAACTTTGCGCAAGAAGAGTCGTCTTGTGTTGTGTTTGGAATGCCGAAAGAAGCGCTAGGTCTTGGTGCCGCCCACTTTCAGGGGAATATTGAGCAATTTAAAGCTTTGTTATTGAAAATCCCTACGCTACAGGGAATTGCAAAAGCCGCTTAGTGCTATTTGTTAAGTTACGTTAATAACCGAGAAGTAGTTAAAAGAATGACGCACCGATCCTGACTAAGTTCTGACACCGGATTGATTGAGTCCTGACAGTTGTTTTAGTATTTTAGCCAATAATAGCCCTATGAGTTCTAATTTAGTGACGCCTGTATTGGACTGGACGAAGTTAGTGGCCTCGAAAATTACCGACCGCTTTAAGAGTAAGGTCAGTGTTTATTACGAAACCGATCAATATTTAGTCAAAACAGCAGAAAATGCGGTCGAGCTAGAGCAAGTGCTTAAACTGCGCCACAAAGTTTTTTATGAAGAGCTGCAAAAGCGTCGCAGCTTTTTTAAAGTGGAGCTCGATTTTTTAGATTTTAAATGTGACCACTTGCTGATCGTTGATCGTTCATCAGAAGAGGTTGTTGGGTGTTATCGCTTACTCTCCTCCCATTTTTTTAAGAAATTTTATTCAGAGTCGGAATTCGAGCTGACTGCATTGCTCCAAGAGCCGGGCGTTAAATTAGAGTTGGGAAGAGCTTGCATTTTGCCCCAATACCGAACTGGAACGGTGATTCAACTTTTATGGCGTGGAATTACCGAGTACATGAAAAAGACGGACACGCGTTTTTTGATGGGGTGCTCGAGCATCCATACGGTGAAGCCCGAAGAAATTTCGGTATTAATTCGAAAAGTTGAAGAAGAAGGATTGGTGGATGATCACTACCAAATTCGGCCGACCTATAAGTACCATCCGTTTAATCATGGAGTGACTTTAATGGAAGGGTTAATTCAAGAGATGGATTTGGAGAATCGATACGAACCGGAGTCGCTCCATCCGAGTTCAGTTCATTTGTCTGCGATTGAGCTCCCGCCTTTGATTTTGACGTACCTAAAAGCCGGAGCAAAGCTGGCCCCCCTTCCCGCGATTGACCTTGATTTTCATTGCATTGATTTTTTCACGTTGCTCGATCGCGAAAATATGAACCCGCTTTTTTTGAGACGATACTTTGGCAAATAAGGCGAATTTTTTAAGGAAGTCGATTCAATTCATTTTGGCGCTATTTACGCTTTCGCTTTATGCCCTCGGTGGGATTTTTTACTATTTCCTTCCCTTAGGTGGAATTCAAAAAAGAAAAGTGAGAATTTACTGCGGGCACCTGTTGTCCAAAGTGATGCTTTATTGTATCGGGGTGGAAGTCGTTGTTCAAGGCGAGGTAGATCCGAGTCAAGGAAAACTGGTCGTCGCAAATCATACTTCGGTTCTCGATCTCGTCATTCTCTCTGCTTTTTCGCCTTCGGTTTTTGTTACTTCGGTTGAAATAGAGAAAACCCCTGTCCTGTCTTTTTTGGCCAAGACCGCAGGCGTGATTTTTATTGAGCGCAGGAACCGTGACCGCGTCGAATTTGATCGGGAGCAAATCCGCCGGATTTTGTTACAAGGGTTCAATGTTGTGCTTTTTCCGGAAGGAACAAGTACGAATGGATCACAAGTGTTGAGGTTTAAATCAGGGCTTTTCCCGGCGGCGGCAGAAATTCGTGCCCCAATTGAACCGATTTGTTTGTATTTTGAGTCACGGGGCGGCCAGCCCATTACCGCTGAGAATGAAGATCAGGTTTATTACTTTGGGGATCATCAGATTCAAAATCATTTGTTCAATATTTTTACAAACCCGAAAGTTAAAGTGCAATTAAAAGTATTGCCGATCGTTCGGAGCTCCCCAGAGGCGGATGTGAATGGACTTGCGAACGAGTGTCGCGATCGAATTGCCGAAGCCTATGAAATGCAAAAAAAGTCCGTACCTAGCCAAACTTCTGGCGTTCAGCTAATGCCTATCTTAAACTAACGGTAAATGACGACTTCGTTAGTTCTACCCAATCGATCGTTTAAAGCGTTTTTATTTGACTGTGATGGGACCATTGTGGATTCCATGGGGCTTCATTTTCGTGCCTGGAATGAGGCTTTAAAGCCTTGGGGTGGGGTTTTTTCAGAAGAGGCTTTTTACGAGCTTGCTGGAATTCCATTAAAAAGAACGGTCGAAATATTGAATGAACGGCAAGGTCTTGCGATGCCTCCGGCTACAATTGAGGCAAAAAAGGAGCAACTTTATTTTGACCTCATGCATACCTTGGAGGTCATTCCTGAAGTAGAGGCCGTCATCCACAAATTTGCAGGACGGATTCCGTTTGCCGTGGTTTCCGGGAGTCCATATGACTCTGTCGTCAAATCTCTTACGCAAGTCAATTTAATCCACCATTTTCCAGTGATTGTCGGGGGGGATCAAGTTCTCCATGGAAAGCCCGCGCCTGAGGGGTTTTTGCGGGCTGCTGAAAAGTTAGGAGTAGCTCCAAGCGATTGCTTGGTGTTTGAGGATGCCGATTTGGGAATTCAAGCGGCCGAAGCAGCTGGAATGGAATGGGTTAAAATTGAGCGCAGGGCTTTGCAGTTTAACCGTTAATGAACTAGACTAAAGAGGCGATGATTCATTCTTTTGCGGATTTAAGGTCGGAGGAACTCAAAGACCTACTGCCTGATCTTACCCTTTTTATTTTTGCTTTTGGAGGCCTTGAACAGCATGGTCCACATCTGCCCCTTGGGACGAAGTACTGGGTAGCAGAAGATCAAGCAAAGCGCTTAGCCGAAATGCTTCAGGCGCGAATGCCGAATTGGAATTTTATTTTAATGCCAACGTTACCCATCTCGGTCGATACCGTGACCTCATTAGTCGCTCTTCCCGTGAGAGCTCACGTCGTCAGAGACGTGGTAGTGGATCAAGCGAATGCCTTAAAAAGGTTAGGGTTTTCAAAGTTTTTAGTTTGGTCTGCCCACCAGACTCCGCGGCAACTGTCTGCGTTGGAAGAAGCGGCGAAAATGATCTCAAAGCGAAGGGCTCTGATGGTCTCAGTTTCATCCGGCGAAGTGACGTCGGCCCAGGTGATGGATTCTCCGATGATTCCTCACCCTAAAGAACACGGCGGAGCGTTGGATACAGGAATGATGTTAAGTATTCGCGCGCATCGAGTAGCAAAAAATTATTCAAATTTGGAACCTGTGGTAACGGGTCGTCAAAATATTGGCCGCTTGGTTGCCTATTTTCGTCATCAAGTGGACGGGTATTGGGGTAAGCCTGCAGAAGCACAGCCCGAAGAGACGCTAAAACAGAACCAAGAGAAACTAGAAAAAATCGCTGCTCAACTCCAAACGGTCTTTGAGACGGGACAAGGGGCAAGCTTATTTAACTCGGGATACCGTTTCTTCTTTTTTAACGGGAGCTTTTTTAAAGCCTATTTGTTTGGAGCAGTTTTTTTTATGCTCATGGCGTTTTGGACTTTGTGGAGTTTAAAAGATGTTTTTGAGCCATAGTTCGTTTTTCCGAATCTTTGGAATCGTTCTCTTTTGCTTGTTAGGGTTGGCGTGTTCGACGCCTCCAGTTGCGCCGGTCCTGAGTATCTCGGAGCAAATCTTAGTGGATGCTCGAAAGTCCCAACATTTACAGGAAGAATTTCAGCGAAGGGTGCCAATCGTTTCCCGACCGGAAATTCAAACTTATTTGAATAAAATGGTTGCCAAGCTTACCGCTGGAGCCACAGGCTTTGAAGTCAATTCGGTAACCGTTAAGATTCATCGTGGTGTGGGTTCCGGGCAAAATCGAATTTTTGCATTTCCTGGAACAGTCGTTTACGTGCCCGAACAATTTCTTTTTGACGTGGAATTTGAAAACGAGCTTGCTGCAGCCTTTGCTTATTCGTTAGCCCATGTTTTTCACCGGGACCTCGCTGTTCGCTTAGAAAAAACGGGAACACGTGCGGTGTTGTTCGGAGAAAGTAGTGTTTTTGATTTTGACCGCGAGGAGCGAAAATCAGCGATTACCGATGCCGCTGCTTTACTGCATGTTGCAAAGTATGATTTGCGGGGATTACCGTCAGCCTTTCAACGCTATCCGGGGACCTTAGCGGGAATGTGGAATGGGGATTCCGATTTTGAAAAAAAAGAAGTAGAGTTTAATATACGTGAGTCCCAAAAGGCTCAGGCAGATTATCTGCCCCTTCGCGACCCCATCGTGAGGAGTGACGATTTCATCCTCATGAAAAAAGGAATCATGAAGAACAGGAATAAAAAAGAATCGTGAAGGAACTATTAACGGAAGTGAGGAACAGCATGGAAGCGATGATTCACCCAGAGACAGAAAATAATACCATTGAAAAAACAGACACACTGGAAATGGCGCCCTTCATTGAGCGAACCAGAAAAATCCAGTCGATTGAGCGTATTCCAGGCGATGCAAGTACCCGTCGCTACTACCGCGTGCGCACGCACGACGTTTTTATGTCCGGAGTACAAGCACCTTCGACGAGTCTTATTGTGATGGTGATGGAACCATTTATGGAGTTGGGTGCAACGATTCCATTTTTGTTAATTCAAAAACACCTTTTTCAATCCGGTGTAGATGTTCCACAAATTTTAGATTTTGACCCGAAGAATGGGTTTATTATGCTCGAAGATTTAGGAGACGTGACCTTACTGAAGGCGCTCCAGGATGTGACTTCGGCCGACGTGGAGCGTAGCCTTTTTCAAAAATCAATTGATGCGTTAGTAGCGCTTCATACCCGAACGGGCCCCACAAAAACCGCCGAGTCGATTGGCGGATTTAAGCTCAAGTTTGATACGGAAAAATTGATGTGGGAGGTTGGCTTTACGCTGGAGCACTTTTACCAGAAACACATGAATCGAAAATTTAGTGATTCCGATTTTAAAACAATACACAACGGCTTTTTTCAAATTTGTAGTGAG
>CAIMNF010000571.1 GCA_903842755.1 Oligoflexia bacterium | reverse complement strand
CCGCTTGGGGACTTTTGTCCGCCATGGTTATCGAACTCGTCCTTGCGCCGGGTATACTTGGGGCAGGAGCTTATTTTCTTACCGGAAGACTACGGAATTATTTTGGCTGGAGCGCTGTTCCTCAATTGATACTGACCGTTGTGTTTTCGATGATGGGCTTAGGAATAGCACTTTATCGGATTAATCAGATCTCCGAAAAATGGGACAAGAATGAACATTGAGAAGAATAAGGCAAAATTCATCAAAATAAGTTTATTGATTTCAGGGGCTTGGTTAATTTTAGGGGAAGCGATTTGCTGGTTACTCCATGGGGATACCCTCCTCTATTTTTGGGTCGTCCTCACGGCCACGCTTGGAATTTTAATTTTAGCGAGAATCATTGATTTGATGATTTTGAGTGAACTTCCCCTAGCCATCCGAGTCACTCAATTTGTTCTTTTTTCATTTTTTAAGTTGGTTTGCCTGTCTTTTTTAGCTATAACACTGAAAAGATTCCAAGTTTTATCTTATTTGCCTGTCTTCCTGGGTGCATCCGTTTATTGGGTCGCGCCCTTGATTGCAGGACTACTTTGCTCGAAGGAATAGTATGCAACATAATTTTAATTGGCTAAGCCTCATCCCAGGATTTGATTACGAACAGTATGGCCATGTGTTGATGTTAGTGGTGGTGATGGTGGTCATATTGGGGACGACGCTGATTGCGAGGCTTCAATTAAATGCGGCCATGAAACGCGAAGACGAGGGGTTAATTCCGGATTCAAAAATGACCTTCAGAAATTTTTTTGATATCGCGGCTGAGCAAATTTATGACCTTTGCGAAGGTGTTTTGGGCGAAGAGGGAGCACGCCTCTATTTTCCAATCATTGGGACTTTATTTATTCTGATTTTGAGCTGTAATTTGATAGGGATTATTCCTGGAATATTGCCTCCGACCGAGAACCTAAATACGACCCTAGCGTTTGGGATATTTGTGTTTCTTTATTATAATTATTTAGGGTTCAAGGAACATGGATTAGGGTATTTTAAGCATTTTATGGGACCCGTGGTCTGGCTTGCTCCGTTAATTTTCGTGATCGAAATGATTTCAAATTTTATTAGGCCCATTTCTTTAGGGTTTCGCCTGCGGGGGAACATCATGGGTGATCACTTGGTGGTCGGGGTATTTAGTCATTTAGTGCCGCTCGTCGTGCCGATTATATTTTTAGGAATGGGGCTGTTTGTGGCTTTCATTCAAGCGTTTGTATTTTGCTTGTTAACGATGATTTATATTTCTTTGTCGACAAGTCATGAACATTAACCCATAATGATGGACAATCAACGAAACGGAAGGAAAATAGGACGATGAAACTTAAGAACATTTTATTAACAGTAGCGGGCGTAATGGTAACAGGCGCGGTATTTGCTGACGATGGCGCAGCAGCAGCTTCTTCTTCATTGGCAGCAGGCCTTGGATTAGGCCTTGCAGCATTAGGCGGCGCTATCGGACAAGGTCTTGCAGCATTTGCAGCTCTTTCCGGGATTGCCCGAAACCCAGGCGCTAAGTCTGCGGTACAAACTCCGATGATTATTGCGTTTGCGTTGATTGAATCTTTGGTGATTTACGCGCTGATCATCGCATTCATGAAGATCAGATAGTTTTTATTTAAAAAAATTTAAATGAACAAACAGCCACTCAAGTGATGAATCTTTCAACGCTTGAGTGGTTTTTATTTTAAGTGACGGTTAAGAAAAGGCGCAAGTCGGCTCTCCTTAATTCGGGCGACTTGTTCGGGAGTTCCTTGAGCAACGATTTTTCCCCCGAGGGCCCCGCCTTCTGGACCTAAGTCAATCAAATGATCGGCAGCGCAGATGATATCGAGATTATGCTCAATAATGACAACGCTGTTTCCCTGGTCGACCAGGCGATTAATGATCAGGAGTAATTTTTTAATGTCTTCGAAGTGAAGTCCGGTCGAAGGTTCATCTAAAATATAAAGGGTTTTTCCTGTGCTTCTTTTGGAAAGTTCTTTAGATAGTTTGATGCGCTGAGCTTCTCCGCCCGACAGGGTCGTAGCTGCTTGTCCAAGTTTAATGTACCCTAAGCCTACTTCGGAAAGAATTTTCAATTTGTCCGCAATGAGCGGAATCGCGCTAAAAAATTCTAAAGCTTCCGAAACCGACATTGCTAAGACTTCGGCAATGTTTTTGCCCTTGTAAAAAACCTGTAGCGTATCTGCTTTAAATCGCGTTCCTTTGCACGTTTGGCAAGTCACGTACGCATCGGCCATAAAATTCATCGATATGCGCTTTAACCCGTCTCCTTCACAGTCGTCACATCTCCCCCCTTTGACATTAAAGGAGAAACGCCCAGGCTTAAAAGACCTAAGCTGCGACTCCGGTAATTGAGAAAATAAAGTGCGGATCTGGCCAAACATCCCCGTATAGGTTGCAGGATTTGATCGGGGTGAGCGACCGATCGGGCTTTGATCAATTTCAATCACTTTGTCTAACTGATCTAATCCTTTCGTAATTTTTGCAGTCATTTCGGGAATATCGCTTTTATAAAAATGGTGGAGCAGTTTTGGGTAAAGCGTATCAATGATCAGCGAACTTTTTCCACTGCCGGAAACGCCGGTGACACAGACGAACAGTCCCAAGGGGATATCGACCGAAACTTTTTCTAAGTTATGGAGGGTTACTTTATCGAGGGTAAGAATTTTTTTGGGGTCTACTTTGCGCCGCACCTTTGGAGCTTGAACAAAAAGTTCTTTCGCTAGGTATTTTCCCGTCAGGCTATTTTGATTTTGAATGACTTGTTTAGGAGTGCCTTTTGCAACCACACTCCCACCTTCGATGCCTGCACCGGGACCGATATCAATCAAATAGTCGCTTGCGAGCATCGTCTCTTCGTCGTGTTCGACGACAATCACCGTATTGCCTAAGTCCCTCAGCCGCTTTAGACTTTCAATTAAAAGCTGATTGTCCCGGGGATGCAGTCCAATGGAGGGTTCATCTAAAATGTAGGTAATCCCGACAAGTGAGCTACCGAGTTGCGAGGCAAGCCTGATCCGCTGGGATTCGCCGCCCGATAAAGAAAATAAGGGACGGTCAAGAGAAAGATAACCGACTCCCACTTTCGTTAAAAAAGCGACGCGTTCGAGCGTTTCCTTTAAGAGCGCGCTTGCGATCTTGGACTCGCGCGCGTTTAGTTTTATCTTTCCCAAAAAAGCGGCTAAATCACTGATGGGAAGATTGCACACTTCAGCGATATTTTTTTGAGCCACTTTAAACGAAAGGGATTCGGGCGATAATCGAGCGCCTTTACATACCTTACACGTGGAGTGGTAGACATACTGGTGCGCATCTGTAGCCTCTTCAGAATCCGCAATCGATTCTTCCTGATAGGATTCAATCCCCAAGCCCTCACAGGCCTTACAGGCCCCAAGAGGACTATTAAACGAGAAAAGTCTGGGCTCAGGCGAAGGCAGGTAGAGTTCGCAATCGGGGCACCCAAAGTTTTGGGACACCAATCTTTCGGAAACCTTTTGATTGGGCAAATGATCGACCAATGTCAGAAGCCCCTCCGAAAGCTTTAACCCCAAGTCTACGCTTTCGTATAGACGAGACTGGAGTGAGGGGTCCTTAGCCCTTAAAATAATTCGGTCGATGACCACCTCGATGGTGTGTTTATAATTTTTTTCGAGCCGAATGGATTCGGATAAATCGTGGTACTCGCCATCGACTCTGACTTTTGTGTATCCCTTTTGCCTAAGTGAAAGTAATTCTTTTTGAAACTCGCCTTTTTTTTCGCGCGCAATGGGGGCTAAAATGGAAAGCTTCGTGCCTTCGGGCTGAGCCGAAATTTGATCCACGATTTGTTGGGTCGATAGTGATTCAATTTTCTGATTACACTTTGGACAATAGGCGGTCGAAATTCTTGAAAAAATTAATCGAAAGTGATCGTAGATTTCGGTCACCGTTCCCACCGTGGACCTTGGATTATACGAAGTGGTCTTTTGGAGGATTGCAATCGTTGGAGATAGTCCTTGAAGCTCATCTACATCGGGCTTTTCAAGCTGTTCCAGAAACTGCCTGGCATAAGTTGAAAAAGTCTCAATATAGCGGCGTTGGCCTTCGGCGTGAAGCGTATCAAACGCTAAAGACGATTTTCCAGACCCCGAGGGCCCCGTAATGACCACAAATTTTTGATGGG
>CAIMNF010000570.1 GCA_903842755.1 Oligoflexia bacterium | reverse complement strand
AAAGAATAAATGAAAAACAAATCAAAACAAAGCAAAGCAGGACCGTGACCATAAAATGAGTTTACCCTGGTCGTCAGAGATTGACAACCAGGGTAAGTACAAGGGGCATTAGATTAAACCAGTGTGGTGAGTTAGGTTGAGCGGAATCACTCGATCCTTAGAATTAGGCGCCTAACGATCGATTTTTCGATTTTGCGACCGCGGGCTCGGTGGAGGTCGCCGATTTTTGTTTTTTCCCTTTTTGCGGCTTTTGCTCGACAGAATCATGACTAGTGTGAGTAGACTGCGTGGTCTCGATCGGAACAATCTTACGAGCCAAAGCTACTTCAAGCACTTCATCGAGTGATTTTACCGGAACAAAGGTTAAGTGCTGACGGTATTCGTCAGGGATATCTTCTAGGTCTTTTTTGTTTTTGTCTGGAATAATGATGGTTTTAATTCCATGCCTCATTGCCGCCAAAGCTTTTTCCTTCAAGCCGCCAATGGGAAGCACTCTGCCCGTAAGGGTGATTTCGCCAGTCATGGCAACATCTTTCCGAATGGGAATGCCGGTTAGCCTTGAAATCATTGCTGTGGCCATTGTAATTCCAGCAGAAGGACCATCTTTCGGAACCGCACCCTGTGGAAAGTGGACATGGATATCGGTTTCACTGAGCGTATCTGCACTGATGCCAAAGTCGGCGGAGCGCCAGCGGATTAGTCCAAGTGCAGCTTGGCCTGATTCTTTCATCACATCACCGAGTTGGCCAGTCAGGAGCATTCCCCCTTTGCCTCGAGTCGTTGCAGTCTCTACGTAGAGAATTTCTCCTCCTGCTGATGTCCACGCAAGGCCCGTAGCGATCCCGACCTCATCTTTTTCTTGTTCATCTTCACGAATGTAAACTGCAGGTCCTAAGAGCTTGGCGACCGTAAGAGGGTCTACAACGGTCACGTCCTTCTTTCCTTCGGCAACCGTTCTTGCCACTTTTCGACAAACGGTTCCCATTAAGCGTTCAAGGTTCCGTAACCCCGCTTCGCGAGTGTAGTGAGAAACGATGGCTTCGATCCCCGATTCTGTAAAGCTAATTTGTTCGGGTTTGAGGCCGTTTTCTGCAACTTGCTTTGGAATCAAATATTTTTTGCAAATGAAGGCTTTTTCTTCGTGCGTGTATCCGGCCAATTGAATGATTTCCATCCGATCGCGGAGTGGCGCTGGAATGTTTTCAAGCGAATTACAAGTTGCAATAAACATGACGTTCGTCAAGTCGATCGGCACATTCAAGTAATGATCGCGAAACGCATAGTTCTGTTCCGGATCGAGTACTTCGAGTAGGGCAGAAGATGGGTCGCCCTTGTAGTCGCTTCCTACTTTATCCAACTCATCCAAGATAAAGACCGGGTTGTTGGTTCCGGCTTGTTTTAGTCCTTGGATAATTCGACCTGGAAGAGCTCCTACATAGGTTCTTCTGTGACCCCGAATTTCCGCCTCGTCCTTGATCCCACCCAGCGAGATTCGCACAAATTCTCGACCGAGAGCGCGGGCAATCGATTTTCCGAGCGAAGTTTTACCTACGCCTGGAGGTCCAGAAAAGCACAGAATAGGGCCTTTCATGTTGTCTTTGAGTTTGCGTACCGCAAGGAATTCAAGGATACGTTCTTTGATCTTTTCAAGTTTATAGTGGTCGTCGTCTAAAATGTGGTGCGCACGGTCTAGGTCAAGGTTGTCTTGACTGGATTTTCCCCACGGGGTGTCGGTCATCCACTCGACGTAGGTTCTGAGCATGGAGGCTTCCGAGGATTCGGGATGCATTTTTTCTAAGCGCGAAAGTTGTTTGAGAGTTTCCGTCTCCACGTTCGCGGGCATCTTTGAGTGCATCACTTTTTCACGCAGTTCAGCGAGTTCTTCGCCTTTTGGATCTTGGTCTCCCAATTCGTTTTTAATTTGCTTCATTTGCTCTCGAAGAAAAAATTCTTTTTGAGATCGCGTGATTTCTTCTTTCGTTTGCGACCTAATTTTTGCCTGAATGGATAGAACTTCGATTTCTTTATTCAAGATTTCGTTGACCCGTGCCAACTTTTGAAAGGGCTCATGAATTTCTAGAATTTCCTGACCTTGGGTGACTTTTAAGCCTAAGTTCGAGGCCACGAGGTCGGCCATACGGCTTGGATCATGAATGTCTTCTAAAACCATCATGATGTCGGGTGCAAGCACTTTGCCTAAGCTAATGACACGCTCTATTTGTTCCTTGATCGTTCGCATCAGAGCTTCGGACTCGGATTTTTTTTCCGTTGGCTGTTCAAGAATTTGGTCCACCTGAACTTCATAAAAAGGTTGAGTTTGGGAAAACTTTTTTACCCGCGCTTTACAAAGTCCTTGGGTAAGGATTTTGATTCGGCCGTCTGGAAGCTTGCGCATTCTCATGATCATGGCAATGGTGCCGGTCTCATAAATTCCATCAGGTGTGGGTTGTTCATCCGCAATGTTTTTTTGCGAAGAAAGAAAGATTAATCGGTCAGTCTTAGACAGAGCTTCTTCAACACTGCGAATAGAAGAGTCGCGGCCTACGAACAGAGGAATAATCATATACGGAAAGACCACAATATCCCTTACCGGTAGCATCGGTAGGGTTTGAGGAATTTCAATTTGTTCGCCGTCGTAATTAGTTACCATTATTTGCCTCCAACAAGTTGTACTCAAGGAACAGTTCGGTGCAAAGGTGCGCGGCCTTTAGGAAATTATTTGGTGAAACAAAGTCAGATTAAATGGGTCACTTTATTTTCCGGGCTCAGCTCGATTTTAAAAGGGAATGGCATGCCTCCTTTTTCGAGCGATAAAATTAAATTGCACGATTTCCCCGTAAATATGATGAAAATGTATAAATATTGTTTTTTTTAAAATTTTTTAAAATGAGCGTGATTGACACAATGCCAGTGCATTGACAGGAGCTAATTTTTTCGAGAATTAAGTTCGTTTAATAGGGCTTGAAATTGGGGAAAAGGGTCCGCTTCAAAGTAAAGCTCTTGTTCGGTGATGGGATGCTTAAATCCGAGTACACGTGCGTGGAGAGCTTGGCCAGGAAGTGCAATGACTTTGTCTTGCACGGCGTGGGGAAGTGCCCTCCATTTCGGTTGATTTGCACTAGGAACTCCGTAAAGGGGATCCCCCAAAATGGAATGACCAAGGTGATTTAAATGCACGCGTACCTGGTGAGTTCGGCCTGTTTCAAGTGTAGCCTCAATCCACGCTGCAAAGGGGTTTTTTTGAGGTACTCCGTACGCACATCGAACGGAAAACAAGGTCACCGCGTTGCGACCCTCTTCTGTTGTGACGGCCATTTTTACTCGATCCGTTGGATTTCGGCCTAGTTTGGTTTCGAGGCGATAGGTTCCCTCGAATTTAGGAGCTCCGTAAACCAGGGCCCAGTATTTTCTCTGAATGGAATGGTTTGCAAATTGAGTTGAAAGACCTGCATGGGCCAAGTCTGTCTTCGTAACCACGATCGCGCCGCTGGTGTTTTTATCGATGCGATGGACGATCCCTGGACGTAAAACCCCCCCAATGCCGCTCAGGTCTTTAATGTGAAAGAGGAGTGCATTGACCAACGTGCCTTGATGCTGAGTTTCGCTTGGATGAACCGTAAGTCCAGGCTGCTTATTAATGACCACCAAGTGTTCGTCCTCAAAAAGGAGTTGAAGTGGAATATTTTCCGGAACCATTTCTAGAACGCTTGGAGCTTCAAGTTCAATTTCAATTTGAGCAAGGGCGGTAAGCGAGTCTTTGGAGCGGATGGGGATACCCTTCGACTTAATCTTTCCAGCTTCGATCAGTTTTTGAATCTGACTTCGTGATAAGTAGTGAAGTTCGTCATGGGATTGACAGAGATCAAAAATCAATTTGTCTGCACGAATAGTGTTTTTGCGCGTTCCGATGGTCGTTCCGTCTTCCATTTCGGGCTGAGGAACCGTGAGAGAAAAAACGGTGCTCATGACTTATTTGATTTATAACGTTCTAGATAATGCTGAACGAGCGGCTCAACGGGAAGTTTCAAACGTTTCCCCACTTGTTGCAGAAATCCACGGACATACACGGCTGCAGGAAGCTTTTTAAAGTCTTCTTCTTCGATTGCATGCAAATAGATTCGGGAAATCCGAGTATAATCAGATAAATCGTCTAACGTCATTTTTTTTAATTCGCGAATACGCTTTAAAAAAGCGCCACTCCATTCCTTTTCTGCGGCAATCAGTGTATCAATTTCCGACTGAGATCCCATTGAATAAGAAAGGTCCGACTGCAAAGTGGTCGAGGTACGAGGCGGATTGAGTGGAGGTCTGTTTTGGGGGGACCCGACAAATGGCGGAGACGAGGCAAAGGGATCCGTCGTATCAAACGTACTGGTTGGATTTACATTTAATCCGTATCCGCCGGCAGCAAAGTCGTTTGGACTGTACGCCTGATGTCCAATTTCAAGCGGAGTCGAACCAATTTGCGTTAAACCTTGAGCTTGATCGTAGGCGCGTCGTTTCTCAGGATTGGAGAGAATAATGTACGCATTTTCAATTTTTTGGAGGACCGACTCCGTTTCATCTCTGGAGAAAAGCGTGTAATGAGCGATGTTATCCTTACTATAAGCCGATTTGAGTCTTAAGTAAGCAGACCGAATTTCTTGCGGTGTCGCATCTGCCGTGAGTTCGAGTACATCATAGTGACTAGAGTGTTCTTCAAAAAGATTCATGCGTTTTATTTTGTCCTGAATTGAAGTGTTCACTACGCGCTTGTTTTAAAAGGTAATGCGAAATGCGGTCCATATGAGAAGCGATTCGGGACTGCGGAAAATCCGCAAGAATAGGTCGCATTCTTCGCACCGATTGCCAGACATTCGGTTCGTATTCGAGGTAGCCCAAGTAGTCTATTTCAATTCCGAAGTATTTTTTAGCCACACTCTTTATTGAAAATCCAACGTCAATATCGGTTTGGGTGCGGGTCTGGTTCAAAATTAATTTGGGCTTATAGTTTAGGATAAATTGTCGCATCAGTAATGCAATCGGCGGATGATGAAAATTAACCTCATTGAGCAAATCCGTTGGAGAGTGAATTCCATAGGCATTGTTCGGAGTCATCGCGGCTTCAATGAATTTTTTTACTTCCGCAAAATCGGGATTTTTTAAAATGCGATTGTAATAGGTTGCTTTTAAAAAGCGGTAAGCATTTTCAATTGAAGTAGGTTCAGGAAGAACACTCATGATTCCTACATCAGCTTCATTAAAGAAATCGAGCGTATAGTGAGAGGTGCCAGCACCTAAATCTAAGATGATAAACTGCGCATCGATTTGGCGGATTTGATTGAGTAAGGCTGATTTGGTTTCCTCGCTAATTTGGGTAATATTGAGATCGTCCTTCGCTCCCCCAATGATTCGCAAATTTGGAAACGCAGTTTCAGTCACGCAATCCGCTAAATTTTGTGTTTTTTGATTTAAAAAATCAGATAAACATTTTTTT
>CAIMNF010000569.1 GCA_903842755.1 Oligoflexia bacterium | reverse complement strand
TCATGTTCTTGGTCCGAATCAACAAAATCCCCTAAAATTGCGAAAAAAACGTTTGCGTCTTGGTTCCCCAAGAAGTGAACCTCGAGTTTGTCCACTAATTCCCTTATTTGGTCTTCATCTGTCAACAATGTGGGAATCACCACAAACGTTCGCGCGTCTCCAGGAACTCCATTTTCAAGATTCAACTTTGCCAGCAGTTTAGGTTTGGAAAAAAAAGTAATATAATGGTTTAGTATTGTAACACTTAATTCGCTTGAAGTCAGCGCTAAAAAAATCAAAATACCTAGACTCCCCAGCCCTGAACCGCCCTGCCCAAAAAAATAATGATAGGGCGGAACCATTAAGATTAAGGTTAGAAGGATCATCGTTCCAAAATAAAAACCATTCGGGAACCGCTTGATAAATCGAACTCCCAT
Organism: Oligoflexia bacterium; assembly: GCA_903842755.1. GTDB lineage: Bacteria > Bdellovibrionota > UBA1018 > UBA1018 > CAIMNF01 > CAIMNF01. Next base: position 5,340 of record CAIMNF010000569.1, on the reverse strand, counting down.
TTCCTGCACTGTTGCCCGATAACCGCAAGCTCTCTCCAAATCCATTACACCAGGCCCCGTTAAATAATATCCGATATGGGCTTTTTTTTTGTCTCCGGGCTTTTTTAATTGGGAATCTTTACAGAATTGTAAACAGCGCTGCGCCACCTCGGCCTCGCTCATCCGACCTTTTCCACTGGTGCGTTTGGCAATCCGCTCAATAACGTGCCGATAGGAATCTCGGTCTGAAAATTCCATTTCCAAATAAGCATGAGCAGGATCCTTTGCTAAAATCGGCTCAATAAGACTCACGGACTCAAAGAACTCACACCAATCAATGGCCAACAATAAGCGCATGCTGTTAATAATGTTCCCTACCGTGACCTGTTCGCCTGCCTGGCGGTGATGTTCATGTTGAACTAATTCAGCAGTGCTCGTCTGGGTTTCTTTGAGTTTTTCTTCGATCCATTTTAAAGTGGGCCAAACGTCGGGGTCTTGGTCCCGCAAACGCTGAATCAATTGTACAATAAACACACTATTAAATTGACTAGACTGAGCGAGAGAGTCTTTTGTCATCATCAGCAGATCATTTGGATACGACTGCGACTCATTTGCAAGATTCAAGATCTCATCTGCCAAACGGTCTGCCTCAGCGCGAAGCTGACGTGCCCTGACTATTTGCAGTGCAAGCGTATTGAGTTGTTCAATTAATACAATTCGCAATGTAATCGATACAGCCCAAACCTCACCAATTCCGAGGCTTTCTTTAGACTGAAATTCAAGAATAAAACGTTTAAGCGAGGCCAGCTCAATATGGGAATCTGTATGGCGAGCAAACTCAAGTGCTAAACCATATACTCTCGGTAAACCGATGAGGGACTGTGATACAAGCTTTGGAAGTTCTATATAGTAATTTTTAGGAAGGTCACTTTTAATGCTTCGAATCTGCTCTTCTACAATATGAAAATTATCGACTAACCATTCAGCGGCAGGAGACAGTGATTCTTTGGATTCAATCGCCCGCACCATTTGTAAATAGGATTGGACTAAACTTTTTGCGCTTTCCTTTACCTGATGCAGAAGCGGGAAACCCTTCGAAGGGCTAGATTCGATCACTAACGTGTCCGCAAGCCGACGGGCCAAATCCCCGAGCTGCTCTACACTATAAACTTCATCACCGGATGCCGACTTTAAAGGAAAACTGATCGAAAATGGGTCTTTCATAGGCACGAAGGCTATCACTCATTTCCTGAAAAGCCGGCATTAAGTTAACTTAACATTTTACCGAAAACTCCCTACAGATTAGCCTCAATCTTTGAATGAATGATGATGTCTACTCTTCGATTTTGCGCCCGCCCTTGGACCGTTTTATTTGTGCCCAGCGGCTTTTGGAAACCAAACCCCTTCGATTGAATATCGAGCAATTGATCTCCTTCATTCGCCACCAAGTACTCTTTTACTGCCGACGCACGCGAGCTAGATAAAACTTCATTGGCTTTTTTACCTCCGATTGAGTCCGTATGACCTTCAATCATCACTGAACTTGGTCCAAAATTACGGATGACTTTTTGCACCTTTGCAAGCAAAGGATAGTTACGACTATTTAAAACCGATTGCGACGAGGGAAAGGCTAAGCCACGAAGACGGATTACTAAAGTATCCCCTTTTCGATAAACTTCGGCTTCTTCGGACGTAAACTCTTGTCTTGCAATCTCAAATTTACGGTCAAACGCCTGATCCGACTCTAGGCCACTCACTTGAGACTGTGAACGAATCAATTGATTTTGGTTATGGGTGAGTTGATCTTCAACCTCATTCATTTGCGCTTGTTTATCGACCACCTCATTTTGTTCGCGTTCTAGCGATAAGGCAGAATCTTCAGAGGACTTTGTTTTTCCGGATTTTGAGTTGCGCGTAATCTTGAGTAGATGATCCGCAACCGAATGCGTCTCACGGCTCATGGCTAATATTTCTGCCTCTAAATGCGGATTAGCCGTGATAAATCCATCCGTATCCTGGAGTGACTTCTGAGCGCTTGCTAGACTTCGAGGCGCATATTCTTTTGCCCCTTCGTCCATAGCCTGCTTAATCTCCAAGCGAGCTGCGCCTAAGTAATTTTCGCGGATACTTTTTAATTCCAACGCCAAATAGGATGACTGTAAGATTGGTCGCTTTTGTATTTGATCGTTAAAATTATTTTCTTCGAACTGGGAGGTTAATTTGATCAATTGTTCATCTGTTTTTTGTAATTCTGAATTGAAGGTAACGCGAGCCCCTGCGGAGAGCGCACTTTCACGAGCTTGTATCACGTCCGCGATTCGATCGTTGGCCACCTGGGCTGCTGTGTTTGCCGTTGCCAAATAGGCATTTCCCTCGGCAACTTTATGTAGCGTGGCTTGAGCATTTCCAGATTTTTCATTGTTCTTCGTTGCTGAACGAAGCGAGGACTCAGCTTTTTTAAACTGATTAGGCGAAAGAACGTCCACTTGGTTTCCCTTAGCTTGCCCTACAGCGGTTTCCAGTAATCCCAACTCAATGGTAGGATCCGCGGATTCTGGAAATTCCACCAGTGTCGGTCCGTGACTACACCCCGCGCCCGTAACTAAAAATACGAATCCTAGTTTTTTAAGCGATATTTTATTGATCATCCTGCTTTTTCCTTTTCTTAATTTCAGTGCTTTTGATTTAATCGATTCCTGAATACTCAAACGTAAGCCAGCCCTCCTTAAGACTGACCTTAATTTCACTGGAAACTAAAAAGTCCCAGGAAATTGATTCTAGAGCCTCATACAACGCTACGGGAATGAGTGTAGGATCCATTGGACCCTCCTTTATTCTTAATGGGGAACAAAAGTATTCGTATTGAGATTTGAATTCCCGATTCCATAAGTTGAAACCAAGGTAGCCCGGGTATTCTGAATCACTTCATTTGCTTTTTTAAGATCCTCAGCGGTTCCGTGAACCAAAATCACGTACTTTCCGGCCTTAAGTTCACTTTCATACTGTAGGATTGAGTTTTTGGGAATTCCGATACTGTAAAGTGCTGCCCCAATTGCGCTGATTCCACCCATAACGGCGGCACCCTCAAGCGCCACGACCAGGGAAGCAACAAACGACCCACCCACCAATAGCGGCCCAAAACCGGGAACTACTAAAAACGCACTTCCGAAAAGAAGCCCCCAGATGCCACCCCAAAACGCGCCCTGTTTGCCCCAAAACTTTGCTCGGTCCCCCAAGTTATAAAAACCCACCACATTTTCGGCAGTTTGAAAGTCGCGCCCTATAATGGATATTTTTTTCATATCGAAGCCAGAGCGTTGCATTTCTTTGATCATCGATTCCGCTTCACCGTGGGTATTAAATACGGAAACTATTCCCTGTTGGTCCTTTCGGGGATCACCGGATCCGGAATCAATGATTTTTTTTTGAATTGAATTTGAAGGCTGATGTGACGTTTGCATATTGGTTCTTCCTCTGTTGGAATTCGGGAGTTTCCAGGCTTTTGCCTAGAATGTCGTTCCGTACTCGTCTTAGGAATAACCTTAATGTCCCCCTGTGAAGATAGGATTAACTTTCGGTTAAGTTAGCTAATTAATGGCCCTTAGTTCCTTCGGAAACCTGAGAGCGCTGAGCGACCTAGCAGCTAACTTATACTCAGCAGGAGTTTTAAACGCTCTCCCAAAGTCACTCGTTTTTTGATCAAAACCTGAACGTTGAATAGGCGCAATGGGTTCGGAATTTTGAGGCTGACATCCCAAGGGAGCAAAACTATAAACACACGAAAACAAGAGAAATCAGTTGGACAAAAACTCAAACTTTGAACTCTGGTAGCCGTGATCATCCCTAAAGTAATGAGTGAGTCGTGTCATTTTTGGAGCTTTGCCCAAGGCGCGAACATTTACCTGAAACTGTGATGACTGAATACGTGAAGTTTCAATCAACGAAATTCCATGTAGGGTTAATATATTTAGTTTTCTATCTACATACGAGCACGGAAAATCGAATGCAGTCTCAGCCGAATGTTCATTGTCGTTCAGGTTTTTCCTTATTGTTCCTACAAAATGACCGTTCAAATTTAGACCGAACGTTCCTATCGTGACAACGAATCCGTTCAGAATTACGGTACAGTTAAACGGAGGGCTCTCTTGGTTGAATAGCCCCTGTTTTTCAACGGCGGACTTCGCTAGGTTGCGATCTACTTTTCTCATAAATGCATTAAAAGACCGAATTGGAACCAATTCTGCTGCTCCTCTGGTAACGCCTTCCCCCATTCCTGGAATCGAGGTACCGCGTGAAACAAATAACTTACGAACAGCCCCGTTAAAGGGAAGACTGGCAAGGTTCTTTTCCAGTTGGTAAGTTTGCGCAATCCGATCACCATGGCACGCAAAAAAAGTCAAAGATTGAAGACTAGCCGACAGATCCGTAAATACCCCCAAGGGGTATTCACTCATCCAGGAATCTACCATTTTTCCCTCAGAAAGCCCGTGCGCAATCAACACAACGTTGCCAATATCCGGAGATCGTAAAGCCCGATGCAATGCCATAAGATCAGTGACATGAATTACGTCCCACTTAAGTTTTAAACGCGGGACCAATTTTGTTAGAATTTTTTCCACGGTAACAGCCTCTCGCATTTGCTCAATCCAGTGGAGTGACGTTCGTTCTGATAAAAGGTTCAAGTAGGATTCGAGGTCAAAGCGTACTTCTCCTACTCTGGCAATACACTGTTCAACCGTGGATGCAAAAACAATGAACGAAAGGTCAGACTTTAGTTTCGACAATCTTCGATTAATTTGTTGGTATCGAGTCTGAATTTTAGCCGCCTCCGGGGAGTGGGTGAGCTCGACAGGCGGATCCACGGAAAAAATCAAATTTCTCAAAACTTGTGACTGCTGAGCGCTTCCTATTTTCACAATTTCTGCGGGAATAGGCTCAATTTCATGCTCTTCTAAATGTACCAGTTTACCCGGGATTAACGTAAGTTTAAGACCCTCTTTTAGAATTTGCCCAGCGCGAGGACGATGAAAGTTTAACTTCTGCGACTGAATTTCAAGACAGAAATCTGTGATGTCTAATGGGAAGTCTTTAAACGCTAGGGCAGACCCAGTCCAATAGAATATAAATAGAAAATAGACAATCTGACTCAAGCTCATCGTGCACTTCACCTTCCTAAAAAATACCAATCGGGATGGAATCCCCATCCACGATTGGTATGGTTCAAATCGCAGTTTACTGTAAGTCATGAACAAGTTGTGCGACGGCAGCGGGTTGGAGCTCCACTAACCCCGTCGGCTCTAATATTTTGTAAATCTCAGTCTGAGTTAAGGTCACCGTTTTCTTACCCTCTACAATAGGGGT
>CAIMNF010000568.1 GCA_903842755.1 Oligoflexia bacterium | reverse complement strand
GTATGGCGAAATTTAAGTTTAAACTCGAAGCAGTCGAAAAGGTAAAGCATCTCAACGAGCAAAAAGCGCTCGAAGAGATGTCCCGTTGCCAACGAGTTTATCAAGAAAAATTGGCCGATAAACGCGATCTTTTAGAACGAAAACAAACCGCGTTCGACCACAAAAACGAAATTCTTTCAAAAGAATCGAATGTCAATGTCATTCAACTTCAGGAAGCCTACATCACGGGATTAAAACTCAAAATTATTAAAGCAGATCAAGCAATCGTGCGGGCTCGCCGCTTTTTAGATCAAGCCATGCGTGGGTACATCAAATGCCGTAAAGAGCGCATGATGGTGGATCGTTTGAAGGAAAAAGCATTAGAAGAATTTAAAGTTGAACAATCACGCTTAGCACAAAAGCAATTAGATGATCTGATGACGATGCGTGCCCGTTTGACTCAGGGCCCACTTGAAGAAAGCGAGGAAGACGTCGCTTGAATCAAATTAAATTTTTCGGAGCTGCTCTTTTTCTCGTATGTTCTGCCCTGACTCCAGTATCGGTGTATTCGGAACAAGCGGAGGGAAAAGAGGAATCAAAGCCTGAAGCTAAGGCACCCGCAACGGAGAGTAAAGAGAAGGAAGTAACTAAGACTGAGCCGGTCAAACCAGAGGTCAAGGCAGAGGTCAAAAAGGTGGAAGAAGTGGCCAATGTTCCCGCCCATGAAGGAAAGTGTTTAGCCTCTGAAGAAATTATTCGGGACATCGAAGCGCGCGAGAACGCGATTAAGCTTAAAGAAGCTCAGTTTCAAGAGCGCGAAAACGAAATAGCCGCAGAAAAGAACGCAATCAAAGACGACCTGGCCCGCTTAGAGCTCATTCGGAACGAGATTCAAGGAATCAAAGGTAAAGCGCTTGCGGAACACGAAGAGAAGGTGAATCGATTAGTAGAGACCTTTGAGTCGATGTCTCCGAAGAGTGCAGCTTTAGTGATTGCGAAGGTCGATGAAGATCTTGCCGTTACCGCCCTCTCAAAAGTGTCTACTGCTAAAGCGGCTAAAATTCTTGCGGCAATGGATGCAACAAAGTCGAGTCATTTGTCCGAAATGATCGTTTATGGACAAGGAAAATCAAAACTTAGCAAAACGGAAGAAAGGAGTTTAGAAAATGGCGAATCTCATCAACGTTCTCCCGCAAACTCGCGCTAATTCTGCTCCGGAAGTAAATGCTCCGGCTGGAAAAACTTCTGATCAAGGGAAAGTTCAGTCGCCAATCGAGGTTAAGGAAGAGTTTGCGCAGCAATTAACCGTAGCAAAGAATCAAGCTCTCCTTGAGGCACAAAAGAAAGAGGCATCCAAGGTAGCAGCCGCCAAGGATGCAGCAGCGAAAGTAGCAGAAAAAGAGGCTCAAAATCGAATGATCATCGGTCATTCCATCATCACGCCGTCAATCGCTCCCTTGAAAGCGTCCGGTGAAATTTCCGAGGCAAATAAAGCTCTTGTGGAAAGCCAAATGAGCAAATCGTTCATGAGTCAGTCTGCGCCTAAACCGAACGAAGCTCAGGAGAAACAGACGCCAAACAAGAACTCGGTTATTCGTTCGCCGCTCGTAATCAGTTCCGCTTTAGTTCCAGCACAGCAGACGGCTCAATTGCAGCAAAAAAGCGGTCTGCATTCCTCTATGGAGAATTTGAATATTCCACAGGGGGTGACCGGTGCGGAATCAGGTCCAGCACAGGAACTGCCCGAGGGTGTGGAAATAGAGTCCTTGTCGCTGGGGGAGCGTATGGCGGGTGCCACGACGGGTAATTGGGTGGGGACCGCAACAGGGAATTGGATGGGGACGAAGGGCGCGCCGTTGGCTACGGCAGGAAACGGTAAAAACCAAACGCAAAAATCAGCGGATAAGCTTTCTCCGGTGAAGAACTCCACAGGAAAAATCTCGACGGACACTTTTCTTAATTTAAGAGAGCTCCAACAAAAGGGAGTCGCACCTGCTCCAACAGTTCCTTTGTTAAGTGAGGGTGTTGGATTACCGGCATTGGGTGGTTTGAAGAAAGCTTCACCTAAGGCGGGTGCAAACACAGACTCCACGCCGATCGGTTTAAGTCTGGCATCCCCGCAAACGGCGCATTTGCCTCAAGGACAGCAGACTAACTTATTGACCAAAACAATAGATGCGCATGTGACTCAAGGTGCGGAGCAGAAATTAGTTTTATCCCATGATGCTTTAAATCAGATGGCGAATCAAGTAGCGCAATTCAAGCAGGCCCAAAGCAATGGCGAAATTAAATTGCGCCTTCGCCCCGACCACTTAGGCGAATTGCAAATGAGTGTTCGTACTCAGGGCCAAAATGTTTCGATTCATTTTAAAGCCCAAGACGAACAATCAAAAAGCATCATCGAGCAAAGCTTAGGAGCGCTGAAAGACAATTTAGCGATGCAAAGTTTAACGCTGGGGAAGGTAGATGTGGTCACGCAGCCCCACATGAATACGCCGATCCAATTGGGTTTAATGGATTCGAACCAAATGAATATGGATTTTGGGTCGCAAGGAAGGCAAAGTCCTTCCGATGGATTTAGCGAACGGCAGTATTCGGGCGAAGAGCGGCCGCAGTTTCAGCAACAAAGTTTTGCTCGGGCAAGGCCCTTGGCTGCGCGAGCGGTAAACAGTGATGTTTTGGGCCGATTAGACATGATTGCGTAATCGGATTTTAGAGGAGAGTGAAACGTGGACGTATCGACACTACAAAGTATTACCCCGACCTCGTTTGAAGCAACACAACGGCGGGATGCAGGAATTAATGTTGATCCTGAGCGCGAACGCGCCCAGCGAAACGCGATGAATTTATTGCAGGCGCGCTACGGAGAGAAGCCAAAGGAAGCGCGATCGGTTCATAAACAGCTTGATAAAGATGATTTTATGAAAATCATGCTCACCGAAATGAAACATCAAGATCCAACCAAACCCATGGATGCGGATAAGATGGCCGCCCAAATGGCTCAATTGACAAGCGTCGAACAAATGAAAAATATGAACGCGTCAATGGATAAGTTAGTAGAGAAAAACAACGGTACCGATCGGCTCGCCATGAGTGCCATGATTGGAAAACAAGTGACCGTCGACAAAGGTCGTTTTGTTCATACCAAAGGAACGATTTCTCCGCTGGAGTATACGTTGCCACAGGATGCGGGAAAAGTTAAAATTTCCGTGCTGGATGACCGAGGTGAAGAAATTTTTTCGCGTGAGCTTGAGCCACAGAAGAGCGGCCTCAATACTTACAATTGGGAAGGCTTAGGCGCCAATGGCGTTCCTGTTAAATCGGGTTCTTACGCGGTCCGGGTGGATGCGGAAACCGATAAAGGCGCAAAAATTAAAATTGATCCCATCGCGCACGAAAACATTGTCGGGGTATCGTTTGATGGCGGCGACACCAATTTCTTAGTGGGTGATCCAAAGCAGCCCCAAAAAATCCCCATGCGCAGTGTGGTTAAAATTGAAGGGGAGGCGATGCTTAAGTCAGTGCAAGCAGAAAAGGCGGCACAGTCGGCAAAAGCCGCGAGCGGAGCTCCAGCGGTTTCGGATAGCTTTTTGCCGGACGTATTTAAAGAAAAAATTGCGAAGCAGACCAATGCGAATCAGCAACCAGGAGCAGCGGTCGCCCAAGCAGTAACCCCTGACGAGCCTGTTCAGGCGGAAGGGTTTGCCAATGGCCTCCATGAATAATTTAAATGCAGCAGTACTTTATCCGCAAGTTACGCGTCTGCCTGGAAATGGTGGCGTTGCGGATACGGGATTAAAGCCCGGAGAAGCACCGATCAAGAAGGGCGAGTTTGATCAGTCCCTTGCGAAGGCGCTGGATCAAGCTTCCGTTCAGGAAGTACCAAAAGAAATTCAATTGGGGCAGCCGCTTGCCGGAATTAAGTTTTCGGCGCATGCCACCCAACGACTTAAAGAAAGACAAATTCAATTTGATCCGGAGACGCTGTCGCGGATGAATGAAGCACTCAATAAGGCGGATGCCAAGGGAGTGCAGGACACTTTGATGTTAACGGATAAAGCAGCGCTGATTGTGAGTGTGCCGAATCGCACTGTCATTACGGCGATGGATCGAAATCATTTATCCGGAAATGTGTTTACGAACATCGATGGAGCCGTTATTATTTAAATAAGGTTTATGTAAAAATATGATTAGCATAACTCCGCTGGAGTTAGGGTAGTCTAAATATGTGAAAGTGGCCGGACCCAAGTAAGCTGATTTCAGCCGAAATACGGGAAGCCTCTTCTTTTCCAGAATGACTGATGGAAAAGGACACATCATCTAAAAACAAAATACGTAAGGAGATTAGGGATAATTTTCTTACGAATAACCGGGGAGCAGGGAGGCGACTCAATGGGTATTTTATCTTCAATGTATACAGGCTTTACAGGGATTCAAGGGCAAGGTGAAGCGTTGTCGGTTTATGGAGACAACATTTCGAACGCACAAACGACCGGATTTAAAACGGCTCGTCCTGAGTTTAAGGATCAGGTGGCGAAATCTCTTCAAGGTGTCAGCAATGGAATGGCCTCCGGCCGTGGTTCTAAAGTGGGGAATATTCGCACGGTGTTTCAACAAGGTACATTGCTTTCCACGGAAAGCCCTACCGATTTGGCCATTACGGGAAATGGTTTTTTCGTTCTCGATGGATCAGAAGGGCGCGCCTTTACGCGCGATGGTTCTTTTCATTTTGATAAAGAAGGCAAACTCGTCAATAGTGAAGGCGCAAAAGTCGCGGGCTTTCAGGCGGATGACAATGGAAAAATTACTTCGAAGCTGGGCTCGCTTTCGATTGATCGGGCAGTATTAGATGCCAAAGGCACTCAAGGCGTGAGCTTAACTGCAAATTTAGACTCACGGTCTGATATTTCGCTAAAGTTCGATCCGAAGAGCCCTGACAAAACTTCGCATTTTGCTTCTGGTGTGACCGTTTATGATTCGAACGGCGCGCCACACGCGATTTCGGTTTATTTTAATAAAGTAGAGGGCCGCAAATGGGAATGGCACGCAATGGCCAAAGGCGAAGAAATTGAAGGCGGCAAGCCCGGTGAACTCATTGAACAAGCAAAAGGGACAATGAACTTTGCTGAAAACGGACGTTTAGAAGAACAATCCATTGATACTTCTGAATTTAACTTTGGCAAAGGCGCTAAGCAAGGGCAGCGGGTGGAGTTTACCTTCGGAAAAGATATCAAATCAGGTGGAGATGGGCTACAGGTCACGCAATACGGAACGAGTTCTGAAGCGTACAAAACCATTCAAGATGGATATTCTTCTGGAACCCTTTCCGGTTTAAGGTTTGATGATGACGGGCGTTTGTCTGCTCAGTACTCAAACGGGGAAACAATCGCGGTAGGCCAAGTGGCTTTAGCGAAATTTGAAAGCCCGGAAGACATGTTAAAAGTGGGCGGCAATAAATTTAAGGAAACTCGCCTTTCGGGCCAGCCAACGATTGGCGCTGCTCTCCAAGGGGGGCGGGGTTCGCTTTCGTCTAAGTCGCTCGAAAGCTCAACGACCGATATCGCGAACGAATTCATTAACCTAATGACATCGCAACGGAACTTCCAAGCCAATAGTCGGGTCATTGGGGTAGCAGACGAATTAATGGGTGAAGTGATTAACCTTAAGCGCCAATAATCAGCGCTAGCGCATGAGTTGAATTCGGGGTAGTTCGTCAATTTTCAGTCGCAGGATTGAACGGGCGAACTACCCCTCTCCCCCGGATTAATCAGGGGTGGGTGGCTTACATATTATTTATATAATAAAGAAAAAATAATTTTTTGACGGCTTGTGGTTTTGGCGAAGACAGTGCAAAATTTTCTTAGGGGCAATTGAGTCCAAGGAAACTATGGCTGAAGAAAAAAAAGAAAAACCG
>CAIMNF010000567.1 GCA_903842755.1 Oligoflexia bacterium | reverse complement strand
TGTAAATTCATGTTTTAAATCAGGTAAGCCTAAGATTTCTTGGGTCGATTCAGGGGGCATGAGGGGTCCTTTCGTTTAAATTAGTTCTGGTAAACCAATTTTAACGTAAAACCTTTATTCCCCCTGTTTTGTGGTAGAGCCAAGACGAAGTCTCGTCAATCATTAGGGTTTTACCTAGGACAAGTGCAACACTGATGTCCTAGGAGCAAATCATGTTTCTGAAAAAGGTAAAATACAAAGAAATAACCTACTATTACCTGATGAGAAGAGTGGCTGGATCTGAGCAGCAAGAGCAACTTGCCTCGTTGGGAAGCATCACAAACGAATCGCCATACAAGGAAGAAGATTTAATAAAATGCTGGATGAATGCACTTTTAGTCGGAGGCGAAAATAAATATCAGTTAGATTTAAGGCGTCGACTTGATGTTAAAAAATCACGTGAAAAAGCTTTCGGCAAAGTTTTTGATCAGGAAAGAATTTTAACAGAACTCCAGAATATAAATAAAAAATACGGCTATCTTTCAAAACAGTTATTGGAGAAAACGGCAAGGCCAAATGGCGAATTGAGCATCGCTACGTCAACTTTAACGAATCAGTTACGCAACCGGGGAATGTCGCTCACCCAGTTGTTCGAGATGGCCAAAACAAAGCGATATACATAGAATTAATTGCAATGTAAAAGTTTAGACTTGGTCTGACACTTCTAAAAACTGGTTTTGATCAAACTGACATTTGGAAATATTGGCACTTATTTCCGGTCAAACAGCCCAAGAAGCTAGCTCTTGATTCTTCCATGAACTTTTTTTAAGTCTTGAAGATCTCTAAAGTGATTTGCGCGGACTCCTATTTTGGCAAGCCGAACAGTCTCCGCTATCCTTTTTGATTTTGTTTCTTCAGTTTTTGCAGAGCCGATCCATTCAAGGATGATTTTTTTCGAACCTGGAGTGAGTGATTCGTAAAATGCTTTCGCTTTCTTTGATTTGTTTAGCGCCAAAACCAATTCCTTTGGCGCAACGAGGGCATCTGATGATTTTAGCCTCGTCCAGGAGCCATCTTTTTTTGCGGTTTGGATCTTCTTAAGGCCTGCAATGGTCATTTGCTTATTCTTTATGAGACTTGCTACTCGTCTTTTGTTAACTGCAGACCAAGGGCTACCTGGTTTGCGCGGCGATAGAAGCATTTTGAAACTCTCTGAATCAATTTTTCCAGGTACGCTGTCAATCCATCCTAAGCAGAGTGCTTCTTCCGTCAAATCGGCCCCCGTGATATTTTCTTTTCCAGACCCTTTCCTAAAGATTTGTACCCAGATGCTTTCAATCTGCTGATGGTTATTTTGAAGCCATCGCCGAAGGTCTGAACGATTCGAGGGCGCGAAAAACTTGAATTCTTTCACTCAATCACCAACCGATGGCTTTGCCATCCCGGAAGAATCCTCCGGTCGGCCCGTCGGCTGGCAAAGTCGCAGCCCACACTACACTGGCTGCACCATCTTTAACAGGCCTAGCTCCCTGCGCTTCAGCGCCAGGATAAGTTGCGGTGAATCCGGGACAAACGGAATTAACTAAAATGCCATCCTTTTTTAGGTCTGTCGCAAATTTGCAAGTCAGTGCATTGAGAGCACATTTAGAAACACCATATGCGGATACAGCGCCGCCCATGGCTGTAAGGCCAAAGTTTGTATCAGTGTGCGATCCAGCTCCGCTTGCAACGTTCACAATTCTTGATCCGGGCACCTTCCTGAGTAGCGGTAGAAATGTCATTGAGACCCGCCACGCCGAAAGCAGATTCAGTTCAAGCGTTTCCGAGGCAAAATTTAGATCCATTTGACTGACGGATTTATCATAATCGAAATTTCCACCGGCATTGTTGATGATCACATTAATGTGCCCATATTTACCAAGAACCTTCTCTGCGACCTCTTTGACCGAAGAGTCGTCTGTGACCTCCATTGCAATGCCTTCAACTGCTAGTCCTTGTCTGGCAAGTTCACTCGCTGCCTTATTTACCTTCTCGGAATCCCGACCAGTAAGGATGACTTGGTAGTTGGCTTGGGCCAATTGTTTTACGACTTCGAATCCAATTCCTCTGTTTGCCCCTGTGACAAGGGCGATTTGTTTTTTCATGTGCTTGTTCCTTTCTGTTCTAAATTGAAAGCGCGAAGATTAGCTCGAATGAGATCTTTCACGTTTGATTTTGATTTGGTAGTTTGTGTAAAAATTAGTAGCCCCAAGTGAAAACTAAAAATTTGATTCACCAGTAATCTGATTGATGATGAACTTCCGCATAAATTCTTAACGCCTGCAGAATATCCTTCGCGGATCAACTCAAGACCCCGAACGATCTCCTTTGAAACGATCGAAGATCGGTATCCTTGCGACTCTCTCGAATGAATTAAAAAGCAAGTATGCTGCCCTCTGGATTCCAAAATTGGCTCTACTGCAGTCCACAGATATTCAAAAAACCTTGGCTCTTTAATTGCCAAATACTTTTCGATCCGCTTTTGAATAACTTCATCAATGTAGAATCTAAGTGCTGCCACCAGCATATCATCACGGTTGCCATAATGATTGTACAGACTACCCAACATCAGCCCTGTGCCTTTGGAAATGTCCCTTGCAGAAACTGAGTCTACACCTGAGAACCAAAAAAGCTCCATTAGACGTTTGTCGATTTGGTGCTGATTAAAACTTGGCGCTCTACCCATAGAACCATAGGATACTCTATTTTGAACGAGTGTTCAAGATAGAATTAGATTATGAGGCGCTCAATCGGAAATAACGCCAAGTGGTCTCCTCAATTTGGGACACGTTAGAATGGCCACTCAACAGCGATTATTCCCCAAGAGTATTGATTAGAATCTAGGCCGCATCTTCAATTCTAACTCGTTTTTTGATGCTCGCTTTGCGTAGCTGGTCCTGAAAGCAAGCTTCAAGAGCTAATGTCACGGAGAAGCCGGCCTTTTTTGCATACTTCACAGCAGAGGCGGGACTAACTAAAGTTCTGCCTTTTTCAACTTCGCAAAGAGCCGCTTTTGAGATCCCAAGCTTCTTGGCCATTTCGACCTGAGTCAGATCAAGCGTGGTGCGAATACCCAACATGTAAGTGGCAAAAGAAAATGGGCCATTCATTTTCACTAAAACTTTATCAGCTTCTTTAATATTCATGTTTATTTACCTCTAATACACCAATTAATACAATGTTACCGTTTTCTGTTTCTTCGTAGATCACACGATAGGCGCGGTTTAATCTTACGGACCTTTGCCCTTTTCGATCTCCCTTGAGTGGTTCGTCGTGGTAGCCGGCAATTTTCCGATTTTTGTCAATTCCATCTAACTCAACGGATCTAACCCAGGTATGAAATGCAGCTACGATATGCTTAGGTAGTTTTTTAAGCTGTTTCTCTGCAAACTTCGTAATCCAAACATTATAGGACCGTTCCATCTCTATTTAATAGTACAGTATGTAGCTGTACTATGTCAAGTCTTGTTTTAGCCTAGAATAAAACGAGTGGCAACGAGCCATTTTAACCAAATTGATCCAAGGAGGGATCTCGATGAAAAATGAAACGAAAAACCCCTATAAGCCGAGTAACAAAAATGAGTTGGTTTTGTTTTCAGGGAATGAGGCAGTAGAAGATCTGATTTATGAATTTCTTAAAGATCGAAGCCCGTTAACGGAGCAGGCATATCGACGCGACCTGAAATCATTCTTCGCGTTTTCTTCGGTGCAATTTAACTTACCAAAAGCAATAAGGAATAAACTGCTGTTTGAGGAGATTCGGCGTGTCCATGTTGTAAAATACAAAAAGCATTTGGAAGATTACTTATCTAATCGAAAGCGAGGTTATGCGCCAAATACAATTAACCGAAAGCTTTCTTCTGTCTCAAGCTTTTTCCAGTTTTTGCTTCAAAGGGAGATTATTGAAAAAAATCCTGCCGAATTTTGTACTCGTCCCAACCGGATAGTATTAGCAGAGACACAGGCATTCTCAGACCGAGAGATGAAGACATTTTTTGATCTCGTTATCCAAGAAGCGCCCCCACTGCATAGGGCAATTATCCTACTTCTATTTACGACCGGAATGAGACAGGCCGAATTGAGAAATCTAAAATTATCAAATTTTAAAACTCAAGAAGGTATTCGTTTTCTGAGCTATATGGGAAAAGGTCAAAAAATAAACCAAATCTCTATTCACCCGACGACCTCATTTTATGTCGACGAATATACAAAATGGATGGAATCAGCAGGAAGAAAAATTGATGAACGCGACTTTCTTTTTCAGCCGACAAAGAATTCCCATGGCGGAAAGACTAAAAAGAAACTTAGTCACACTACCTTGGGTTACATTGTTGGAAAGTGGGCAAAACGGGTCAATAAAGAAAAGAGAATCACACCTCACAGTGCGAGAGCGACGTTTATCAGTTCGTTAATCGAGAATGGCGAAGATATTTACTATATTTCGCAACTTGTGAATCATGCGGATGTTCGTACAACCCAGCGATATAATAAACGCAAACGGAATCATCGCAAGAACCCGATTTTCAATTTGAACTTCTTTTAAAATACGGCTTGGGTTGCCACGAGGTAACCCAAGTCTTTTTTATAGCTTCTTCAGTGGCCAATCTGTCTATATGAACGAGTGAGATTGGCACTTATCTCCGATAACGACGATGCCGGGATTTGGGAGCTATTTCCAACACTTCAAACGGACTTTTTCACATACATGAACTTCCCAAAATCAGGGTGCATACCTGAAGACCCATTTCAAGGATTGACTTTTCTAATTAGTTCTATTATTCTAGAAGTATGGAAATGTTTGAAGCCCTAGAAGCCTTTGCATCCCTCTCACAAGAAACTCGATTAAGGGTCTTTAAGCTTTTGATCGAATATGGCCGCGAGGGTTCTATTGCGGGAAAACTCGCCGAGGAATTGAAAATTCCAGATAATACATTGTCATTTCACCTCTCTCACATGAGCAAGGCGGGCCTCGTTACTTCTAAAAAGGAAGGCAGGTCTATCACTTATTTCGCTAACACGGTCATTACGGAGCAGCTGATTGAATACCTCGCCGACAATTGCTGCGTTCGGGAATCTACAACTTCAAAAAACAAAACAAAAAGGAAGTGCTAAATGAAACGTTTTCACATGCATGTTGCCGTTAAAAATATCGAAGAATCTGTCCAGTTCTACTCAACCCTATTTGGAGTACCTCCCGTTAAATTGAAAGACGATTACGCTAAATGGTTAGTGGAAGACCCTAGAATCAATTTTGCCATTTCTACCCGAAGCGATGTACTCGGCGTGAACCACTTAGGCATTCAGGTAGAAAATGAAGGCGAACTTGAAGTAATCACTGAGCGCCTAAAGAAAGCAGACTTAGGCGTTTATGGTGAAGGTGAAACTACCTGCTGTTACGCCGAATCTAAAAAAGCCTGGGTAAGAGATCCTGCAAACATTGCTTGGGAAGCCTATCAAAACATGGCTGACGCTGAAGTTTTTGGAAACGAGTCGAATCAAGACGAGGATCAAGAAGGTGGATGCTGTGAACCCGATGACTCCGAAGAAGGATCATGTTGCGAGTAATATGAAAAAGAAGCTTTCATTCCTAGACCGTTTTCTCACGCTTTGGATCATACTCGCGATGATCGCTGGAATTTTGCTGAGTGTTCTTGCGCCCGGTATCGTGCCCACGCTTCAGAGTCTAAATTACGGTTCTACTTCAATTCCAATTGCGATTGGTTTGATACTCATGATGTATCCACCTCTCGCTAAGGTAAAATATGAAGAATTAGGACGGGTTTTCTCAAATCCAAAAATACTTGCGCTATCTTTAGTTCAAAACTGGTTAATCGGTCCAATTTTAATGTTTGGTTTGGCGGTGATTTTTCTAAAAGGTCATCCAGAATACATGATGGGTCTCATTTTGATTGGGCTTGCTCGATGTATCGCAATGGTTTTGGTTTGGAATGACTTGGCGGATGGAAGTCCTGAATATTGCGCGGGTCTTGTGGCGTTCAATTCCATTTTTCAGATTTTATTCTTTCCAGTTTACGCATGGCTGTTCATGAAGATCATTCCAAACTGGTTAGGGATTCAAGGTTACGAGTTAAATGTTTCGGTTTTTGAAATTGCTAAGTCTGTCTTAATTTACCTTGGAATTCCGTTTCTGGCTGGATTTCTCACGCGTTTCTTCTTGAGGAAAGCAAAAGGCGACCAGTGGTATGAAGGAAGTTTTCTGCCCAAAATTGGGCCGATTACTTTGTGCGCTCTTCTTTTTACGATTGTGGTGATGTTTGCTTTAAAAGGCGATCGAATGGTCAAACTTCCATTTGATGTCGTTAGAATTGCGATTCCACTCACAATCTATTTTCTCATCATGTTTTTCTTGTCGTTCTTTTTAAGCAAAAAAGCTGGAGCTGATTATCAAAAATCGGTCACTCTCTCGTTTACAGCTGCAAGCAACAACTTTGAACTAGCGATCGCGGTGGCAATTGCCACTTTTGGAATCAATAGTGGGATCGCTTTCGCCGCCGTAATTGGCCCATTAGTTGAAGTTCCAGTGCTTCTCGCTTTGGTTCATGTATCAATGAAATTACGAGATATTTACTTTAAAAATGAGGTCGCTGTATGAAAATCTTATTCATGTGTGTCGCAAACTCAGCTAGGAGCCAACTTGCCGAAGGATTAGCCAAAAATATTTTTGGACCAGATGTTTGGATTGAAAGCGCAGGATCAGAGCCTAAACTTGTGAATCCATTTGCTATTCAGGTCTTGGAAGAGGTCGGAATTGATATTTCAAATAATCGCTCGAAGTCTTACGAGCAGCTATCTCCCGGCTTCATCGTAGGGTTAGATTACATCATCACGTTGTGTGCTGAAGAGGTTTGCCCCGTTGTTGCCTCGAAGACTGCAAAAAGACTTCACTGGCCGTTCCCGGATCCAGCTTCAAAAGAACCGCTTACCGATGATGAAATGATAAAACGTTTTAGGCATGCGAGAGACTCGATCTCTTCACGACTCAAGAAGTTTAAACTCGAATCACTATTATGACTTCTTCAGGTTTTATTTTGGAAATAATTCCGTGCAAATACTCCAAGATACTCTGCTAAATAATTGCCATTCTTTACAGTTGTCAGATTTGATCAAAGCTAAATTTTTGCGGTGTCAGATCAAGTCCAGACTTTTACAATTGCAATTCTTCTGCGGGGACTCACGATCCGATTACTGTCGTTGTTTCCTGTATTTAAATTATTTGACCTTTTGGGTCTTCTTCCGCTCATCAGTTGGCAGGCCTTCAAAGCCCCAATCTTCATCTGCAATTTCTTGGATTACAATATGAATATG
>CAIMNF010000566.1 GCA_903842755.1 Oligoflexia bacterium | reverse complement strand
TGCTCCTTTTTAGCATGGTTTAATTCCTTCTTAAACCCAAGAGCAGTTCCTAATGATTTCAATGGGTTTTACCCATCAATCGTCACACTTGTTATCTTAATTTCAGGTCCAAACTACGACGATCGAGCGCGGACAGCACATGTTATGAAATCTTTTGTCTTAAAGAGCAAAACCAGATTTCATCGATCTTGCTCTCAAACTCTTCATCTTAAAAACTACCGACCGAAGAGTTTAGGCGGTACAAAGGGCCTCACCTCTTAAGTTCCGGCCCCATTTTCACCCAAAAATTCGGCCCAGCCTTCGGCTAGGAATGCTTAATGTGGTTCCGGTCCCCCGGCTGGCGTTCCGCCCAATCTAAAACAATGGGGTAGACCTATTTCTTTACCGAAAAGCTCATCCTTTTGACGTAGCTTTCCATCGGACGACCATTTTTGATCACCAAACTCTGTTTACTCAGATTTTTAGGCTGTCTTGATTTTGGATTACTATTCAGGAGTCGGACTAAGCCTTGCGAGAGCAAGGGCCTCCATAATCTCAGCTTTTTTGAGAACCGCTTTATGAAACTTCACCACTCCACCACAAACAAAGCAGGTGGTTAAGTCAGTACCAAAGGTTCTTTTTAATAATTCAGCCCAAGAGGTCCTTTGAAGCTTTGGTTTCTTTTTTTTATGGCATTCAAACAATTCGCCTTGTAGAGCTTCAGTTAAAACCGCAGGAACCACTTTTTTACGATCTTCTGCTGATGGCGCTAAGATTCCGTGGAACCTGACTCCATGAATCCTTGGCTGCGGGACGATTGCAATAAGTTTTTCGATAAACTCGTGTGGGGTAAATTCCATCGCAAACGTGCCATCACTCCATTCACTTTTTAACCTTAGAATTACATCCCCATTTTTGCGTCGTGAGAGACGTTTCTCTGATACGGGTGGTCTTAGCAAATACCGGCATAATGTTTCTAGGCGATCCCGTTTATCCTCCTTGATAAACGTTGCTGCATGAAGCGAAAAACCTGCAAGTGTCGCAGCGAGCGGACCTGATTTAAATGCGCTTTCACTTTCAAAGCCAAAGCTCCCAACTCTTCTTACTCTTTGTCCATGATTTTCGTCCGTCCCAATCTTACCCAGCACCGAAGATCCGGTGATTGAATCAAAAAGAGTCATCTCCTCGTTAATATCTGAAACGGGATCATTCTCGTATTTTGAAAGAAGCCCTTGCTTAATTAGGTGTCTGACCATTCGTTTTTGAATGGTTTTAAGCAGGATTTCGATTTCATCTGTAAAGATAGGAATATGGGGGATGAAGATAGGTGCCTCTTTTAGGTCTTCAACTTTTGAAACATAAACCCAATCCAATAAAAGCGTATGGAAGTGAATGTTTAGATTAAGCGCACCCCCAAAACGCTGAATCACAGTAAGTGATCCCGTTTGAACTTTGTATTCGTGAGGGCTCACGCCTGAGTTCTTTAAAAATGAGTGTTTGTAATGTCGATGCACAGCACGCATAAAAATATTAAGGAGGCTCGACCAGTTTTCCTTTTCAATTCATCTTCCAGAAATAGATGACTTTCGGATTTTTGCAACCATGGAAGAGGCCCGCGGTTTTCGAGATCGAAATTTAAGCGGTGATATCGAACTCATAGCAAATGCATTTGCAGCACAAATGAAGTTTTGGTTTAAGCCAGAAACTCGTCCTCAATACTACCTAAGTGATAATTGGAGTTCAGGGGATTTTTATGTGTATTTTTCTGGAAAGCGTTTCACTTACTTTTTAGCCTTTCAGCCCCAATATCGCGCTACTCTTTTAAATACATTTCAAGCCTATCGAGCCCATAAGGGTCAGTGAATATTCATCTATCTCTTTAAGGTGCTTAAAAAATAACTCGGAGTCACAATTTTTGTATTCCGAAACACTTTGATCGGAAGCAGATGACCACGATCTCCAGTGACAAGATATTTGGCCCGTCCAATCCATGCCGTTTCTAAAACCAAATTGTCGGGGTTGTCGTTTGGTATAATGCTTACTGTGCCTTTCGGCTGATACATGTCCGCAATCTGAGAAATGCGGTAAATCAAATTTCGTGCTTTTTTGGTTGGCACATCAAATTTTTGAACTAGATTTCTCTCTACCTCTTCTAAAATGAAATCGGAGGTAACGACTTGAAACTTCTGTTTCATCGCAAGTTGCACGATCTCGGCGGGAACCCCTGCAAAGATGATCCCGCTCAACCAAACATTGGTATCAATACATGCTTTAACCAAGACTCCTACCGCCTGTCTCGGCCTTCGTGGACAATGCGGTCAATATCATCA
>CAIMNF010000565.1 GCA_903842755.1 Oligoflexia bacterium | reverse complement strand
AAGGTTTCCGAAACAAAAAAGACGTGGACACTGGTCCTTTCACTGAATGGCAAAAGCAAAGAAATCCCAATGGATTACACGCTAGAAAACAACTCATTGCTCACCGCGAAGGGACAACTCAGTATTCTTGATTTCGATGGGGCCAACGCGCTACAATCGATCAATCAAAAGTGCTATGACCTTCATAAAGGGCCTGATGGCGTTTCCAAAACCTGGCCAGATGTTGCGCTTGAAATTCAGGCAACACTTACTCCGACCTGCAAATAGGCCAAAGCGTTGCCCCTTAGTCTTTGCAATATTGATTAACCGTGCTTTGGAGAAGTGCTGAATCTGCATCAGACCACTGCTCCGCAGACTGGTCCGTTCGAATAAACAACTCGCGACTAGAGGCTCGAATTTCTCTGAAGAGCTTGATTCTTACCCCTGGAAAATAGTGAATCAAATAGGGGAGAGCAACGCGGTCCAAAAGTGCGGATATCTCACGTTCAGATTCCGTAGTGGGTATAGACGCTAACCAAGCGCTTAGCGACGAACAGGTCTTGACTTGCACCATTTGATCCACCCAAGCCGCCACCAATGAAGAAAGTGCGGGGAGCTCACTCAATACATTCGAATGAATAACTTCCTCCGGATACTGCCTGGCCATTTCCGAAACAATCGACGTATAGCCCTGCTCATTCAAGGTATGAATGAGGACCGCAATTTTTGCCTCAGCTGAAAGGTCGTCTCTTTTTCGAATTGCCACAAGTGCATTTTTCGGAAATCCGGCCGATTCTGCTCTCGCAAACCATTCATGAAGCGAAGAGTGTTTTTTTTCAATTCCCAAACACATCCAGATTCGGTCATAAAACCTTCGCCCACCTAGGCTTAGGATGGGGTCGTTTTCAGAGTCCTGAAAAATCACATCTTGCTTTTTTTGCAGATTTAATAATTGGCGCGCAACACGTTTTGCGTTCTGAAAAGCGTTGTAGCGAACTTTACCCCCGTACTCTTTTACGAGGTGATGATGTTGCAGGAGTGAGCTCATTCCCACATAGGCTCCAGTAAAGATCGTGCTGCTGGGAAAAACTTCGATAAACGCAAGCACTGCAGGGTTAAGCACGTGAATCAAAAAAAGTGGGCCCAAGGTATCGGACGCAGAAATCCCACAATAGAGGATCACTACGCTGGAACCAAACTTGCGGCCTATATCTCTCACATCTCGATAGGCTTCTTTCGGGATGGCCATAAGCGATTTTGTTAACCTTTTTATCTTTGATTGTTGCTGTATTGGACTTTGCGCATCTGCGATTAAGGCCCTCCAATGGGCGGATTCGACTTCGTCGGGAATATAGGCTTTCGTTATTTGCAAATTCAACGCATGATTTTCTAGAGCAATTTCAGCCAAGACTGTTCGCGCGGTTAATTCAAGTGACAGTGGCGAGGGAGTAAATTGTTCTTGAGCCCGGACCAGTAACGAGCAAAAAATCGTCAGCACGGCTAAAAACAGCGAGTTTTTTTCCTTTAACCTCATCGTTACCCTTGAATACACTCTCTCTTATGCGCAGCATACTAAAAAGCTGATCTCACAATAAAGTCAACTTTTTAGATTGATTTGAATCGCTGTACCGAATCGCTTTTACTAAAAGCCAGGGCACGAACTGTAATAAATGTTATCGACTAGCTCCCGCGATCGACTCAACTCCGAGATTGTGGGAATGCTTTGAAAATCTTGGGTTAAGCAGTCGTCGAATAGTTTTGGAACCATGAGAACCGTTGGATTTATTCCGTCATCTCGTCGCTCGGGTTTTGTCTT
>CAIMNF010000564.1 GCA_903842755.1 Oligoflexia bacterium | reverse complement strand
GTTCATTCCCGCAAAATACCGGGCAAATTCCCAAATTTGCCAATGTTCGTCCGCGTGGTGAAATGCAGTGGAGTAAAGGGCTCCTAAAAAATGAATACTAAGCGCTACGGTCCACGGGAGCCAAAGGCTAGTGAAGGGATTTTTTCTGAACATAATTTAAGCTAAAGCAGAGCATGGATAAGCTTCCGTATTCAACCCCTTTATTCAAAATGGTCGCTTCGTCCCCCGGAAGGGTTGCGCCCACGGCAAACAATATGGGTAAAAAATGTTCACGCGAGGGGTGGGCTTGAGTGAATTCCGGTTGCTCTTCGAGGAGGAGCAGATCGTCTACATTTTTGTGCTTTAAAGATTGAATCAATCGAGATTCAAAGGCATTGGCCCACGCAAACCCTTCGCTGTTTTTTTCATTCCAGGCCAGTTTTCTTAGGTTGTGGACGGCGCCGCCGCTCCCTAAAATCATCACTCCTTGGTCGCGGAGAGTGGCTAACGAATGTCCCATTTTTAGAATTTGAGCGGGGCTAAAATCGAGCGGTAAACTTACACGGACCACTGGAACATTGCCTTTTGGATAGAGGTGCTTCAAGGGAACCCAAATGCCATGATCTAACGGGGCTTGGGTATCTAAGTGGGTGACGAAATCGGCCGCCCGCAAGAGCTGATGGGCTTGCGCAGCCACTTCGGGACTTCCGGGGCACGCGTATTGAATTTGATAAAGTTCGTCTGGGAAGCCACCAAAGTCATGCTGAATGGTGTTGTTCTGAGTGCTAAGGACATAGACTTCGTTCGATGAGAGGGAGTGTGCCGAGAGAATGAGGACCGCCTTTGGCGCAGGATGTATCGAGGCAAAATCCGAAAGCATTTTTTGAAAAGGGTCTTCTCCAAAGGCGTGCATGGGGGTTCCGTGGCTGATAAATACAGAGGGAAATCTAAATGACATAATTTCGATAGGTTAGTTGAATCTCAGGCATCCTTCAATATAAGATTAATCGATGTCACTCCAATCGCACCATTTAGAAGCTTTTTTGATGATTGCTCGAACTCAGAATTTCTCCAAAGCGGCTCAAATTCTAAAGGTAACCCAATCGGCACTTTCGCACCGGATTTCGGCGTTAGAGGACCAGCTGGGAGCGCCTTTGTTTGTTCGGGAAAAAGTGGGCATTAAACTAACCGAGTTGGGTGACCGCCTTTTGCGGTATACCCAGACCAAAAATGCTCTTGAAGAAGAATTTCTGTCCACGATCAATGATGTTCATCGAACCAGCCTAAAGGGGGTTTTGCGTGTGGGCGCTTACGCGAGTATTGGTCGGTCGGTGGTCCTAAAAGCCTTAGGGCCTTTTTTGGCGCAAAATCCTGGAATTCAGCTTTTTTACATGGTCCGCGAATTGACCGACTTACCGCAGATGCTCAAGTCAGGCGAGGTCGATTTTATTTTTTTAGATTATAACATGGGACATGGAAAGCTAAAGTCGACCTTCTTAGGAGAAGAAGAGTACGCGCTCGTCGAATCCAAGCACGGGTGCAACAATCAAGACATTTATCTGAATCACGACGAGGCCGACCTCATGACCTTTAAGTTTTATGAAATTCAGAAAAAGAAACCTAAGAATTTTAAAAGATCCTATTTTGATGAAATTTATAGTTGCATCGACGGTGTGGCCCATGGGGTAGGGCTTGGGGTTTTGCCAATTCATTTGCTCAAAGGAGATGCTCGGATTCACATTCACACCGAATATAAAAATTTGAAAATGCCTGTTTATTTACACTATTTTGAACAGAAAGTTTACACCGAGTTACAACAGCAGGTGATTAAGCTATTTGAAACAGAAGTGCCAAAAACCCTCCAGTTAATAAAATAACAAGCGAATGGGTTTTTGATTTAAAGACGAGCGCAATCAGCACGACCAAGATCATGATCCGCGACCATTCCATTTGAACAGAAAATTGGCTCAAGCGGATGAGCGATCCTAAAATTGCTCCGCTCACTGCGGGTAACATCCATTTAAAGAAAAGATGGACGGTCTCGTTTTGGAGAAGTTTTCGCTCCGCGGTGGGGGCAACAAAAATTCCGAGAATAAAAGTGGGCATGAACGTGCCGAGAGTTGCAATCATCGCTCCTTGAGTTTGTCCCATCACAAAACCCAAATAAGTAGAGATAATGATCAATGGCCCAGGGGTAATTTGGCCTAGGGTTAACCCCCGAAGAAAATCTTGTTCCCTGATCCAATGGTGCTGATCCACAAAAGCAGCTTTTAGCATGGGTACGATCGCAATTCCTGAGCCATAGGTAAAAAATGAGGCCTTGATACACGCATAAAAAACTAGCAAGCCCAGCAGGGGCGTAAATGCTTCTTTCATGCCTTTCGTATTCAAGATTCGTTGAAAAACTATACCGAGAGTTCCTGAAGCAATCAGAAACAAAACCT
Source organism: Oligoflexia bacterium (assembly GCA_903842755.1). GTDB lineage: Bacteria > Bdellovibrionota > UBA1018 > UBA1018 > CAIMNF01 > CAIMNF01. The sequence continues at coordinate 2,334 of CAIMNF010000564.1, read as the reverse complement.
CGTGTCGCGGATCCAAATAAGTAAAGACGGCATTGATCCCGATCAGGGTGATCAAAACACTAATGCGAAGTTGCCTGGGGTAAACGAGGGGGCGCGAGAGCTGCCAGACTGCTTTAAAAGAAACGGCGAGCGCTCCCAAATTCAGCCCAGTCCACAACGGATTTAAATTTGAATAACGATCCATCAAGTCAAGAGCGTGGGACAACCCCAAGACCATTAAAAACGCTGGAAAAATAAGGCAAAAACCCGCAAAAAATCCGCCCCAGTTGCCGGCCCGCATACAACCGATTCGTACTGCGATTAACGTGGCCAAGGGTCCCGGAAAAAGCTTCGCCACCGCGACCGTCTTATGAAATTCGCTTGCGCTCAACCAGTGCCGCCTCCGGACACATTCTTCTTCCATGTAGCCGATCAATGCAACAGGTCCCCCAAAGCCGGTTACGCCAAGTTTAGTGAAGAGGAGAATGAGTTCCTTCATTTTTATTGTTTAACCTCCTCGATTAAGTCACTCCAGAGCTTAGGTTCATCCAAGAAACTGTCGTGCCCTGTACTGTTAAAATGAACGTAATGCACATTTTTTAAGCCTTTTAAGGCTTTGTATTCCTGGCTAAAGAGGGCAGTCGGGACCCACGCGTCTTCCGCACTAGAATACCAATAAAACGGAATTTGCGAATGTTCTTTTAGCGCGCTTGCAAATTGGGCAACGGTTAAAAGATTTTGGGGAAGACTCAACACTTGGGGGTGATTGACCAACGCGACTTGAGTTGGCGTTTTTTGAGGTGCAAACTGCTGTAATTGAACCATGCATTCATTGAGGTTTACGCCATTTTTTAGATTAATTTTTTTAGTTCTCAGTAAGTCATGGTAGATCAAGGCGCAGTTATTGCTATTGAAGGGGATGACGTTTCGATCCGTGTAATTGATGACTTCTTGAGCCCATGGATTAGGGGGAATAGAAAAGTGGGGGTTGGCGAAAAACGACTTGGGGCCGTTGTCGGTAAACAGGGTTCCAAAAACGGTGTCTTGCACCATTTTTTCATTTAGCGAATGATTCGAATTCAATAGCATACCCAATTTTTCATGGATTTGGCTAAGCCATTCATTGGTGTTGCCTAGATGAGTTTGAGCAAAGGATAAAAGTACGGCGTACCCGCAAAAACCATCGCCCGGCAACAGCGTCGAGTTTTGATGTTGCGAGTCCGGGAAGGTGCAAGGGAGCTTGCCCCGTTGGTCTGGTGTATTGAGGATGGTGCGAAGGGTTTTCAAAATAGGTTCGTCGCCAGGAAACTGTTTTAGATAATCTTGAAGCACTTTGGACTGAGAGGCTAATCGCAATTCCGCTCGCGGAAGGCTTTGATCGAAAAGAGCCTCTCCTTGAACAAATGCAGCTTTTATCGCTTCCGGATGCTGCACGATATACCGATGCACCACCAAGCCCCCAAAACCTTGACCAAAGATGATCCACGACCGGCTGCCCAACAATTTTTGCCGAATCGCCTCTGCGTCTTCGGCAATTTGTGCAGAACCATAAAGCGCTAGCCTTTTGAGCGTTTGAGGATCGGGATTATTCGAGTCTTTAATCTCGGGATAAGGGTCGGAACATCCCGTGCCTCGTTGATCCATGTAAATAAATGAAATTTGATCTTCAGGGTCCAAAATGGGTTTGGCGTGTTGTTGAATTGCTTCGGCGAAGGTAGCGCTTGAATGCGAAGGGCCACCATTCAAAAAGAGAACTGGGGTCAGATTCGCCGTCCATTTTTCGAAATAGTAAAAAATTTTTATCTGCGTACCGCTTGGCTGACTCGGGTCTTCGGGAACCTCTATGGTATCTTGAGTCCAGTTGGGCGGCAACGATGCCTTAAATTGTGCGCACACCTCTTGAGCCAGATTGCCGTGCGGTCTACGAGGAGGGCGATGGGGATTTGGCTTTTTTGGCTTTCGGCGGGGCTTGGTGGGGTCCTGTGCAGGGTCATTTTGCCGTTGATTATTTTGACCAAGGACTGGCATTCCCGTATAGCCCGGAGCAATCGGTCCATAGTGCGAAGGACTGCAGCCGCTTCCAACGAGGGAAGTAGATAATAGCACCGCAAGAATGGATCGATTTGGCCGGTTCATGATCGCTCCATTGTGCAGCGATCGTGCCAACCGATAAAGGCTAATTCGAAGCTTATAGCTTAAAATCTGCCGATTTTTTGCACTTTTTTCTGACTAAAAAATGGACAGGTGTTGATCCGGTGGTGGGCCCCCCTGTGTCCCGTTTGATTTAACTTAATGAAATTCCACTGTTTTGAGATTGGCACTGATCCTGCTTTATTCCCAGGGAACCGGAACCAC
>CAIMNF010000563.1 GCA_903842755.1 Oligoflexia bacterium | reverse complement strand
TTCTTCGTCCAGAATAGGATAAGCAGGCGTGTAGGCGTTGCCATGAGGATCTTCCATTTGGCGAAACGCGGTCAAGTAGACCAACGGTTTAAAGGTTGAGCCCACCTGTCTTTTCATGTTCAAGATTCGGTTAAAGTTACTCTGAGCGTAATTTCGTCCCCCGATCAGCGCCTTCACTTCGCCCGTGCTTTGGTCAAGCGCAATCAGTGCTCCTTGAAGTTCGATTTTTCCGCTGATGCCAAGTTTGCTTTCAATTTGCGCAAGTCCCTTTTGGATCGACTCTTGGGCTATTTGATTCATTTCAAGGTCAAGGGAGGTGTAAATTTGAAAACCAAGTTCTGGAATTTCGTTCTCTTGAAAGCGATCAGAAAGCGTTCGAATAAGCTCGGCTTTAATATAATCAACGAAATAAGGCGCGCGATTTCCGGCCGATGGGGCCTGGGCAAGGCGGATCGGTTGTTTTAGTGCCTCTTGATATTGGGTTTGGGTAATTTTTTCGGTTTCAAGCATCCGGCCCAATACGTATTTTTGCCTGCTCAATGCACGGTCCAAGTGCTTATAAGGCGAATAATAGGCAGTACCCTTAATGAGTCCCACGAGCAGCGCAATTTCTCCGGTATTGAGCTCGTTCACTTTCTTGCCAAAAAAATATTGAGCACCCTCGGAAAAACCTCTAACTTCATAAGAGCCAATTTGGCCAAGGAAAACTTCGTTCAAATAACGCTCAAATATTTGGGTCTTGGTGTACTTAAGCTCCAGGACCGGGGCCAGAAAAAGTTCGCTAATTTTTAGGAGCACGTTCCGGCTTCGTCGTTCCATTAAATTTTTGACCAACTGTTGCGTAATGGTGCTTCCGCCATGAGACAAAGAGAGCGTTTTAAGATCAATCCAAATCGAACGCAGCAGTCCGCGCGGGTCGATCCCAAAGTGCTCATAAAAATGTTGGTCTTCTGCCGCGATCACTGCGTCGGGAATTTGCTTGGGAAACTCGTCAAACTTTAAAATCTCACGGATTTGATCCGGGCGGGCTTTCTGTTCAGTGGAATCCTCTTTATGCTGCGCTAGGGTCGCCAAAAATTCAGGCTCCAGGTAAAACTCATTGACCGGTCCGAAGGGGGAATCAATCGATTCTAGTGCTGCAGAGGCTGAAGAGTCCTCAAAAGTCAGGATTAGTTTTTGATCCATCAATTTTTGCGTGAGTTTTTGCGTTTCTGCATTAGGCAATAAGTAATCGGGGTAGTGAGGCGAGTGAAGGGTGAAGGTGAGTGTGGCTCCGTTATGTTGCGGTGTGTAGCCTAAACTGTGAAGTTTCTTTTCAATGTACGCGCGAGGTTCCGGAGGGGCAATTTTGGTTACGCTCGAATAGATCCGTGTCGGAATATACTCTTTCTCAGACTCAAATGCGACTTGAACTTGATGAAGCAAATAGAAAAAAAAAGCGATGAGCACCGCGACCAAGATCGAGACAAGTGTAATAAATGCTTTGCGATTTTTCATCTTGACTCTTCTAATATGCTCCCCGTAATTTGGGAATTCAAGGAGATCTCTTCATGCCTGTCACTTTCAAAAAATGTACTCTTCTCACCTCATTGATTTTCGTTTCGTCTCTTTGGACCAGTAATACGGTTCAAGCACTCGAGCTTGACTGGCACGGACAGTTTCGTGCCGAAACCAATTGGCTATTTGGATGGTCAAGTGGACAACTGTTGAATAATACCTCTAAGCCACCGGCAGATCAGGGCTATAACGTTCCCTATAACGGCAATTCACCGGCAAGTTTCCAAAACTTATTTTTCAGATTAGACCCTCGCGTTCTTGTAAACGACAATGTCACCGTTTATTCCGACTTGTGGGTTGGTGCCCCAGATAACGAGTTTTTCGGGAGCGATACCAGTACCCCGAGCGGAACGACAGCGGGCCAGTTTTATTCAACTTCTACCGGGAATGCCACCCTTTCAATGCATGAGTTTTATGCGGAAATTGCAACGGACTTTGGTATTGTCCATGTTGGACGAATGCCGCTGAACTGGGGCCTAGGGGTCGTTTGGAATAATATGCACGATGCATTTGATCGCTTGCCCTCTACTGGGGATGTAGTTGGACTGGTCACCAAGTTTGGTGCATTCAAATTTATGCCTGCGTTCGTGAAGTATCGCTTAGGAAGTGATCTAGGGGGAACCTATAATGGTTCAAGCCAGTACACTGGCGGTACAACGAATACGACGAGCGACGGTTGGTCGGGTGCTGCGGATTATACCCTTGGTATTACGTATGAAAATACGGATGAACAGATGGATGCAGGACTGATGTTTATGCGCCGTCTATCGGGCGTAAATGCAGAGATCATTAATCCGCTTTCGGGGGTTGGGGCAAACACCCTTTCGCCAGGTTATTCAAGCTACTCTTACAATATCTGGGATTTTTATCTAAAGAAAAAAGCTAATATTTTTACGGTCGCAGCGGAGGTGCCTTTGGTGAGTGGCCAAATTCAAGGGGTGAACTACAGCACGGTCGCGGTCGCAGTTCAAACAAAGGCGCAGATTAACGAAAATTGGTCTGTTAAGTTTAATTTTGGTCAAGCGAGCGGCCAGTCGGGAGTGACAAGTGGGCAAACCCCAAGCACGCTCACGGCGTTTTATTTTCACCCGGATTATCGTCCGGCTTTAATTATGTTTAATTATAATTTGAGAAGTTTTTCTTACAACAGCACAGGGGCAAGTCCTTATAATAATCCGCTCACCGACGCACGCTACTTTAGCTTAGGTGCGGATTATACGATTGGGAAATGGGACTGTGGATTAAATGTGATTACGGCTGCTGCACTTCAAACAGCGGATGGAGTGAGTGGTGACTCTTACTTTAACACTTGGGATGGCTACTACCATGTACAAAATGTGAGCGGCCCTGCCCAAGGTTCTAATCTTGGCTTAGAGTTTGACTACAATATGGCCTATCAATGGGACGAGGCCGTGCGCGTAGGTTTAGGGATGGGATTATTATCTCAAGGAAATTTCTACGCATTTAGCAATAGTGCTACTCAAAATCCGTTGAAAAGTATTTTTCTAACCGAGCTCAATTTATCCGTTAAATTTTAGCGAGTAGTGTTGAGATCGGGAAGCCAAAACGCACTATTCGGTGTTTGTTTTTTAGGATCGGCGTCATCAAAAAGGGCTTTTCTGTTTTCAAGGATATGCTGGAATCGATCTTCTGCATAGATTTTGGCCGATGTTTTGATGAGGTCGCTACAGTTGGTGCAGTTTTGGGCAGTGTTTTGTAAAAAGATCATTTCGACCCCATAGGCGCCGTCGATGACTTGATCGCAAGCCGGATCGCCGCTATTGGTAAGGTCGATGGACTTAGCGCTTGGTTGCGAGGTTAGTGTGGATCGAGTTAAGTTTCCGAAATGATCCGTAATCTGGTGGCCCGGATCTGGGCAATCGACATGCGCCCAGTAATCCTGAGTGGGCTCCATGTGGCGCGCTTCATGAAAAAGGGTGGAAACTCGCTTTATTTGTGGAATGTCTAGTTTTGAATAGCGGCTAGGAACATGAAGATGGTGTGTGGCTGGATCGGAGGCCGTGTCCGCTTGAATAATCGATTGAATGCGGTCTTTTATCCAAAATCGATATTCTTTTCCAGTGATTGTCGAAGCATTCGCATTTAAGAATAGTTCACGGTCGATCCCTTTAAAAATATTCCGGTGAAGTTCGGATACATTTGGTGATTGAATGCCCTCGATAAAATCGAGGTCTGCTTTGAATTTAGCTTTTGATTTAGGATCCATTGGAGCGTTGGCATTAGTACCCACTAAGGTGTTAAATAAGGTCTGTTCCTGATTTGGGGTATAGCACAGTCTAACCGTAGTAATGAAAACAGCAATGCTCGCATTGGAATACTCGCGGTAGTCACACGCTTGGGAACGCGTATAATTTTCGATTTCTGAGAAATCAGAATATTCAGAGCAGGGGATGAACTTCATCGAAGTGGTCGATTTTTCGTAGTGGAGAATGGAATGATACGTATAAGGCATCCAGGAGTAGCGTGGCTTTTCGGTTACTGTAAAAGTGAGATAGTTGTACCCCGTTTCCTCGCCGCCCAGATCGATGCGTCTTCCTTGAACTTTAGTGGGTGTGTTTAATGGAGCTTCGTTCAGAGACAGCAGTTCAGGATTCCCACCCGATTCACCCTCAAATGGATTTTTGGTACCGTTGATAGAGATCGAAATATTTCCGTAGTAACCGAACGGGCCTAAAGGATGCTTGAGTGTGACGGAATTTAGCTCGGCATAGTAATGACAAACGGGAGTGATCTCTGCGAACGAAAATGCGGTTGAGAGAAAAGCGGTAAGAGGCAGGAGTGTCTTCAGTTTCGAAAACTTCATAGAGCGAGAGAATAGCAGAAACGATTCGATAATTCAAGACTAAAAAAGTCAGGAAATAGAAAAAAGGAAAATTAGAAATTGGTTTTAAACGAAATTAGTGGAATCAGAAAACCTAGAGCCACCCATTCACCTTGTACCAGGCCAAGGTATGAGCAATGCCCGATTCCATCGTGTATTGAGGCTTAAAATGAAGAATTTCCGCAGCCTTTTGAGGGGAGCAAATCCAATAGTCGGGCCGAATTTCGTTTAATTTGTCGCGATTGAGCGGCAAATTTGTTTTTAAAACCTTGCCTGCAATTGTGCCTGCATTGGCAAGTACGGTGACCACAGAATCCGGAATTTTAAATCGAATGGGATGCACTTTCATTTCAGAAGCGATAATGGAGAGAATCCTTTCGTAAGTATAGATTTGTCCATCGCTCACAAAAAAACGTTCACCCTTCTGATAACATTCGTCAGGTGCGCTGAGCGCTTGAACTAAGGATTCAATAAGATCGTCCACGTGAATCGCACTGTAATATTTATGCCCCGTTGGAGTCCTGGCGGGTAACAAGGGCATCCAGTTCTTTGCTACGGTTTGAAAAATGATAAAAACATTTTTATCGCGCGGGCCATAGACCATGGGGGGGCGAATCACCACAAAGGGGAGTTGTCCTTTCAATTCGTCTAAGAAGAGCTCTCCGCGAAGTTTGCTTTCCCCGTAATCGGATACCGGGTGTTCTGGGTCGGTCTCGCTTCTCGGGCAAAGTCCAGGACTGGGTCCGGCGGCGGCTAATGAGGAAACATAGATAAACTTTTTCACTGTAGTTGCCTTCACCGCTGCAAGGGCTAAGTTACGAGTGGCCTCTCCATTAAATCGGAAGAATTGTTCTCTATTCTTAGCGGCGGTGAGTCCCGCCAAATGGTAGACGACGTCGATACCCTTGCAGGCGCGGGCCATGGATTCGGGTTCCAGAATATCGCCCGTCAGGCGGGTAAACGGGGTGCCCTTCAAGAACTCGCTCGAAGCGCTTGAACGCATCAATGCGCACACTTCGTGTCCTTGAGTTGTGAGAGCGGAGACCAATCCACTCCCAATAAAACCACTTGCTCCAGTGACTAATATTTTCATAAGTTAATGTATATCATGCAAAAAGAGAAAATGCTCATTACCGTTTTAGGGTGTGGAACTTCCACGGGGGTTCCTTTAATTCATTGTGCTTGCTCCGTTTGTCGCTCTAAAAATCCCAAGAATAAAAGGCTGCGGGTCTCCCTTTGGATTAAGCTTGGGGAGAAGCATTTTTTAATTGATGCCTCGCCAGATTTAAGGCAGCAAGCACTTCGTGAAAAAATTCCTCGAATAGATGCGTTGTTCATTACGCATCCGCATGCCGATCATATTGGCGGAATAGATGAGCTCCGAAGCTTTAATTTTATTCAGAAAGCGTCGATTCCAGCGTACGGACACGAGTGGACAGTGACCCAATTGCTCAGCCGCTTTCCCTATATTTTTGGTCCAAAGCGCGTGGAGGGGGGGGGTGTCGCTCAGATTATCTTAAATCAATTTAATTTAGATCAAGAGAGTTTTGACGTTCAGGGGGTTAAAGTGATTCCGATTCGACTCTCGCACGGATCAAGCGAGGTCGCTGGATTTAGAATCGGAAGCTTTGCTTACCTTACGGACTGTAACTTCATTCCCCGGGAGTCAATGAAAAGACTAGAAGGTTTAGACGTGTTAATCCTAGATTGTTTAAGAATGGCGCCACACGACACACATTTACATTTCGAGTCCAGCATGGAATACTCCCTAAAAATCGCCGCTAAAAAGACGATTTTTACGCATATGAGCCATGATTTTGATTACACGGCAGTTTCAAAAAAGCTGCCAAGAACTCATGCGCTCGCATATGACGGCCTTAAAATTAAACTGGAACTGCCCAAGGGGAATGAATAAGGAGTGACTCATGATTGTCGGTGTGCCAAAGGAAATTAAAAATAAAGAAAATCGTGTGGCCATGGTGGTGGGTGGGGTTAAAGCATTTGTTCATGCTGGGCACGAGGTTTTGATTCAATCGGGGGCTGGATTAGGTGCCGGAATTTCTGATCAAGAATACAGTGCCGCGGGCGCTAAGATCGTGGATCAAGCGCGAGACGTTTATCAAAAAGCGGAAATGATTGTGAAAGTAAAAGAGCCACTCCCCGAAGAGTATGAGTTATTGCGCGAGGGGCAGATTCTTTATACCTACCTCCATTTAGCCGCAGACGAGCGATTGACGAAAGCTCTTTTAGAAAGAAAAATTGTGGGCATTGCTTATGAGACCATTCAGCCGTTAGACGGGTCCCTACCCTTACTTGCACCCATGAGTGCCGTAGCGGGTAGAATGGCAACTCAAATCGGAGCAACATATTTGCAAAAAGATCACGGCGGAAAAGGAATGCTCTTGGGTGGGGTGACTGGAGTACAGCGTGCAAATGTCACCATTTTAGGGGGCGGTGTTGTTGGCGTGAATGCAGCAAAAATGGCGATTGGGCTTGGGGCGAAGGTGACCGTTCTGGATGTTAATGTGGATCGGTTAGATTATTTAAACGATATTTTTGGAAATGCAATTCACACCCTTTATTCCAATAATGAACAAATTGAGCGATCCGTTGTCGAATCCGATTTGGTGATCGGGGCAATTCTTGTCCCTGGGGCAAAGGCTCCAAAGCTCGTCACTCGCGAAATGGTTTCCAAAATGCAGCCGGGCGGAGTCATTGTCGATGTGGCCGTGGATCAAGGCGGAGCGGTCGAGACCTGCAGACCAACTTCCCATGAGCACCCTACTTATCTCGTCGATCAGATTATTCACTATGCGGTGCCGAATATGCCGGGAGCAGTACCGCGTACGTCTACCTACGCCCTCACGAACGTAACCCTCAAATATGGGCTGATGATTGCTAATCTAGGATGGAAGGCTGCAGTAACTAAAGATCCTGCTTTGTTGAAAGGGGTTAATATTGCGCATGGAAAGTTGACCTATAAACAAGTTGCAGATGATCTTGGCTTGCCCTATCAGCCTGTACAGGTTTAAACCGATCTTGATCCCCGCTCTTATTGATGTAACAATGGAGGAATAATGGGGAATAAAATTGGTTTAATTCTTGGTGTACTCAATACGATCGTTGTTGCTGCCGTGTTGGGGCTATTTGTGTATACCAAGCTCATTTTTAAACGCCCCGTGGTCACCGAGTCTCAAGAGCGTGAAAAGATCATTGGCGCCAAAAAAAGCACCGTAGCCGAGAAAACGCTGGTCAGTCTCGATCCGATTACCGCAAATCTCGATCCGTATAAAGAAGCGAATGGTAAAGAAAAAATTCATTATGTTTCGATTTCGATGTCGGTAGAAATTACAGACGAAAACGATCAGGGGACGTTTGAAGATGCTCGCCCCATTATTATGGATAAAATTTTGAGCATTCTCGCAAAAAAGAAGTTCGAAGATCTCAATCAGGTTCAAGGGCGCTATATTTTACGGTCTCAGATTATCGATGCGGCGAATGAATACCTGGGGACTCCGATGGTTGAGGATGTTTATTTTAGCGATTTCTTGCTTCAGTAATTGGTCATGTGAATGGAAGCCTCGAACACAGCTCCCGGATCAATCTGAAGGGAAGAAGTTTTTACGGTTCCTACGACTTTTCCGTGTGGGGTGATCCAGAGAGAGGTCTCTGCGATGACATCGCCTTTTACAAAGCCTTCAATAATAATTGAGTCAGCGAAAATTTTACCCTCAACCAGGCTCCCTTGTTTTAAAATGATCTTGCTTCCGGGTGATCCTTTTAATTCGCCTAAGATCTTCCCGTAGAGATGAAACTCATCGTGAACGGTGAGTGTTCCCACGATTTGACTTCGAGCCGCAAGCATACTCATTTCGCTTTTGTCGAAGGTGTTCATCTTACTTTCCTCCCTTGAACGCCTGGCGGTTTTGATGCTTTGCCTAAAGATGAGCCTAGTGAT
>CAIMNF010000562.1 GCA_903842755.1 Oligoflexia bacterium | reverse complement strand
GCTTGAATATTTTATTGATAAAGAAGTCCCGATCCAAATTTTTATGACAAAAGTCGATCAGTTAAAAACGCAATCCGAAAAATTAAAACGAAAAAAAGAAGTACTGGCCCTCCTCGCGGCATACGATGTCACAGAAGATTCGATTACTTGGGTTTCTACCTACGATCAAAAATCAATACAAATGGCTCGGCGGTTATTTGTATGAAGCCGATTACAGTCGGGATCATCGCGCCCTCTTCTGTGATTCCAAAGGTTGAGCTAGCACTGGGTATTCAAGCGCTTCGTGATGAGGGCCTGGAAATTAAAGTGCACCCCAGTGTTTACGGGCAACACACATTTTACAGCGCAACGGACGAGGCGCGTGCGCAAGCCTTTATCGAGTATGCGCAAGATGCAACCCTCGATGTTATTTGGTGCGCACGGGGTGGATATGGGGCGACTCACCTGTTGCCCTTGCTTAAGAAAAAACTAAATCCTAAAAAAATCAAAAGAAAATTACTGATTGGCTTTAGCGACGCCACTGCACTGTTGGAGTTCGCTCGAACTCAGTTACGCTGGAAAACAATTCATGGCCCAATGCCCGCACTTAAAACCTTTAGCGCGCTTGCACCCGGTGAATGGGCTTCGCTGTTGAGCCTCATTCGGCAATTTTCTGGTCATAACAAAAAGGGGCAAAACGGTAAAAACGAGCTGTTTCCGTTAGAGTGGATTTATCGCCCTCCCCCATTTCGTCCAGTCGTGGGCCCTGTTGTGGGAGGGAATTTGGCGGTGTGGAACTCCTTAATTGGCACTCCGTTCGCAGGCTCGTCCCGAGGAAAAATTCTGTTCTTTGAAGAAATCCAAGAAAATGTAGCACGCATTAACCGCATGATTCACCATTTAGAGCAAGCGGGTGGATTCAAAGGGGCAAAAGGTATCGTTCTAGGTGATTTTACCGAGTGCCGGGACACCGCTCCCTTGGTTTTTAAATCGGTGCCCAAAGACCTCTTCCATCCGACCCCCGAAGAACTGATGCCCCTCCGCGAAACTTTGGATTCAAAACAGGCACTGGCAATGGTTTTTAAAGACTTAGGTCAGCGCCTATCCCTGCCGGTTTTGGCAGGACTTCCACTCGGACATGGGGGGCGGAATTATTCTTTGGCCTTAGGTGAGCCCTATCGAATTTCACTCAAGGGAAAGACCCCCTGTTTGACGTTAGGGGCCTAACAACCGATGAAATTTATTTATCACTTTGCGCACGTCAATCCTGTTCGATACCCAAATGAAACCGAACTCCAGCGACTGTATTTTGTGTGCGACTCGACTTTTGTTGCTTCACTCATCGCGGCCGCTCATATCGGGGTATTCCTCGCGTTAGGCTCCCCACTGATCTCTGCCGCTCTTGCATTAGCTGCATTGGCATTCTTGGTTCCTTTAATGATGCTGAGGAGCTTAGGGGATAAAAGTCCAAGCGCCCCCTTTTGGGCTGCATTTGTTTCCTCACTCACTCTCTACCTGATTTTAGCGTTTATCATCACTCTTTTAGGAGGGAACACCTCCATAGGAATCGTGTGGCTGGCGAGCGTTCCCGTGCTCAGTACTTTACAGGGCGGCAAAATTCTTGGTTGGTTTTTTGGGTTTTTAACCGCCGGGTACCATTTTGTTTTGGGATTGTTCGAAATCGGTTTTCTTAATCCCCACTACCGTCCGCTTTGGAGCATTTCCATTCCCCGGTATTCGAATTTTTATTTTCTGCTCAACGCTTTTTTTATGATCACCGGAGTGTTGTTTATTACCTACTTGCTTGGAGTTTTTGAGAAACACCTTAAGGAATCAAACAAAAGAATTCAGGCGCTCAATCGCGAAATGGATCTTGAAAAAGTCAAAACCATTCAGCAGGCAAAACTTGCCTCATTAGGAGAACTCTGCGCCGGCGTCGCGCACGAAATCAATAACCCACTTGCCGTGATTTCGGGTGCTGCGGAACTGATCCCCACTTACGTGAATGAACCCCAGAAATTAGGTAAAAAAACCGAGTCCATTTTGCGCGCAACAGACCGAATTTCCAAAATCGTATCCGGTCTAAAGAAATATTCGCGCACCTCGCCCGAAAAGAGACGTGCCCCAAAAACACTGAAAAGCATTGCCGAAGAGGCCCTCGTTTTAACTGAATTTAAATCCAAGCGATACGATACTCCCGTACATTTAGAATGCCACGCCCCCGGCCTGATTTCTTGTGACGAAATTGAAATCGAACAGGTGCTCATCAATTTAATCAATAATGGAATCGACGCAGTCAAGTCGCTTGAAGAAAAATGGGTTAAAGTCAGCATTTTTGAAGATCATGAGTCCGCCTATGCTCAAGTCATAGATTCCGGCCACGGGATTCCAAGTGCAGTCGCTGATAAAATTTTTCAGCCCTTCTTTACCACAAAACCAACCGGCGAAGGAACTGGCCTAGGACTTTCTATTGTCAAAGGAATTGTGGAGGAACATCACGGTACACTACAGCTCGTGGCTCAATCGAAAAATACTTGCTTTCAAATTCGGTTCCCCCTAATTTGACCACTCACCTATATGCACCAATCCACCACGATGCAAGGTTTGCAAGCAGCATCCAAAACAGCCCTTTTACGATTGGCACTTTCCAAAATTTGATGATTAAAAACGCCTCCACTAGTGGAACAAAAACTTCTGCAAAAAGGAGATAGTTTTGATAATTCACATTTAAAAGTGAACCCAGCCAAGGAAATAAAAAATAAATCGCTGGATGGGTGGCCAAATTTGCCAGTAACAAAACCATAAGCTTTCGCCGGAAGGGCATTTTTCCAAGTGCAAAAAAATAAAACGGGAATTCCAATAAAAGCGTCAAGCCGAACGCACCCAAGTAAATGGCGGCATGAAATGCTGTGGGCGTAACCGGGAGCAAGCCCAAATAGGAGCACCGCTCGCTGACTTTCTCGGGGATAAAGTAAGTGTAAAACAAATCTAAGGGAGTGTTACAAGGAGCGTTCATGAGTTTGATGATTCCTTGAGAGTTCCCTTTGAAGAACCTTGTTAGTTTTGAACAATCCCTACGTATGATATTCCCATGCCACTATCATCTGTCGAAATACAAATGTGCTTCTGATTAATCCATGCACTCGTGATCATCTGACCGATTATTCCAGCCTGGTCTTTGGACGAAATATAAAACAAACCGTGTGGGTTCGCTTTGTCCAACCGGAGTTCAATTTCAACCCCATTGGGGTAATGAGCGGCGATTGAGTCAGGAAGGCGGGACCCACCCACTCCATTAACATATCCACAAAAATCCTGCTGGGCTGCGCGTACAGTGCCATGTTGTATAACACCAGTGAGTAAGAGCATAAGACCTAACAATCTCATAAGACCTCCAATAAATGAGTAAAATTACGTTTGTTACACCGATCTTATAGTGCGGCGCGCCACGAAAGTCAAATAGAATGATTGAACTCGATCGCAGGTAACAAGCGGCGACCTGTTTTATTCACCACTCAGGTTTAAGAACTTAAAATCATTATCTATTCACTTTGACACTATGGCAAAACTAACTTGTTTTTTATAATAACGGTATAATTAATGGTCCCGATCGCGAGCGTCATGTAAACTTAAATACTAACTACCGCGATTTACGAAGTCTGGATTTTTTATAATCTTCTACAGCCCTTAAAGAACTATACCAATTTCGCCCTTCTTTTTGGGCTTTTAGCATCCCCTTGCGTGCAAGTAGGTTCAGATGTTTAGCTAAAAACCCTGTATGAACTGCCAGCTCTGAAAGAAGTAAGAGTTCAGTTTGGGATGAGCTTTTTGTGATCGCTTTCAAATAAATATTAAGCGTTCTTTCTACTGCCTGTGCGAGCAATCGAACTATTGCAAGCAGATCACCAGCATCGGCATCATCAAGTGCATGATAATATTTTGCTCGGTCATTCTTTTGTATGATTGCAATTGGATACCCACTCCTCATTAGAAGCAAATTCATCAGCAAACGGCCGGTTCTTCCATTTCCATCTTCGAACGGATGAATTACTACAAAGCGATGATGTGCAAGTGCCGCGAACTCTATGGGATGATATTTGCTTTTATTTTTAACCATCCACTCAATGAATTTTGTCATTTGCTCTTGTACTTGATACCCAGGTGGTGGGCGATGCTTTGAACCTAAAATTTCTACATCCGTCTTCCGATAAGTTCCAGCAATACTTGCTTCAATATCTTTTACTACGAGTTGGTGAAGCCGGCGGATCAGTTGATGAGAAAGCGTTAAGCGTTTTTTTGAGTCCACAACCTCGAAAAGAAAGTTCATGGCTTCTTCATGGTTTTTCGCTTCGAGATGTTCTTGAAGGTTTTTCCCTTTGATCGTGACCCCTTCACGCAGAACAAGAAGGGTTTCCTTTAGTGTCAGTCGGTTTCCTTCAATGGCATTTGAATGATAGGTCATCTCAACAGTAAATTGTTCGCGAAGTTTTTTTAAAATGGATGCCTTTAACGGACGATGCCGGTTAAGTTCGGCAAGTGAATCAGTGATGCGTTTTAAAATTCGAGCATCCAATATAGTGGCCATAGCTTATTATGGCATAGAGTGTAATTAAATTCTATACCATATTAGAATCGTAGAATCGTAGAATCAATCGTAGAATCTCATCCCATTAAAGTAATTTCAATTTATAAAAAGAAATGGCGGAGAGAGTTTTTTTACTCACCGCTAGGGTTAAAAACTTAAAATCATTATCTATTCTCTTTGACGCATTTGTTAAGAGAAGCAAAAAGAAGCAAAATCCAAGGTTTTAAAAAACGAGCCCTTACTTTGAAAACTTCGTAAATCGTCGACATTCCCTTAGCTTTACCCACAAAATAAATCGTAATCTTCCAATAAATTAGTAAATCTCATCCATCCACGCCAAATGCTTATGAATCCTGGGTCGCCGTCGCCTCTTCGACCTATGAAGCCGCCGAGTTTACCGAGCCCATGATAAGTTTCAACGATTTTAGGCGGTTTTTTTGGAACGGCAGAGCTAGGATTGGTTTTACGATAAAGAATTTTCCATTCGTGTGGTGAAAATACGAGTTCGCAGCTTTTATTCTTGGCTTCATAAAAATACCGAGTAATCCAAAAAATTCGCCAGGAAAGTATACTTTTCAATGTGATGTATTTTTTTAATTTTTCGCCGTCTCG
>CAIMNF010000561.1 GCA_903842755.1 Oligoflexia bacterium | reverse complement strand
AAGAGCGAGAAAAGCTTTGATCACAGTTCCTCTAGCAGGAACAACAATTCCTCATGAGATTACAGGTACATTTGGCGCAAGTTCCGTGCTGATGAAGCCTGCTCCAGAAGGTTCAGGAGTAATTGCGAGCTCTTCAGTAAGAGCGATACTCGAGGCTGCAGGAATTAAGAATATTTTAACTAAATCACTAAGGCGTGACAACCCACACAATGTGGTGAGGGCAACTCTTACGGCACTTACGTCACTTCGTAGTTTGGCCGATATTGCCAAATCACGTGGTAAAACTGTTAGCGACTTAAATGTCGCCGTTACTAAATAATAGAAGGTAATTATGGCAACAATCGCAAAAGATTCTAAAAACAAATCTCTCGTTATTCGTTTGGTGAAGGGGCGCATTTCATGCAATCCGAATCAACGGGCGTGCCTGCAGGGACTTGGACTTAAAAAACGGCACCAAGAGGTGGCGTTAGAGAATACGCCTGCAGTGCGAGGTATGGTCAAAAAAGTACTACATTTAGTAGAAATTGTTTCGGACAAATAAATAGGTAATTGGAGAATAAGTTATGTTAAAATTAAATGAGCTAAAACCACAAGTTGGATCTACCTCTCAACGGAAGCGTCTTGGGCGCGGCTCTGGGTCAGGATTAGGACCCACAGCAGGTAAAGGGGATAAGGGACAGCTGCAAAGAAGCGGCGGAACCTCTCGTCCTGGTTTCGAAGGCGGACAAACGCCACTCTACAGGCGGTTGCCAAAGCGCGGATTTACAAATATCCATGCTCGAAATCACTCCGTGGTGAACTTGGCTGATTTAGAGTCGAAAGTTCCGGTCGAGTTGAAAGAGCTTAATTTGAAAGTTCTTCAAGAGCTGGGTTTGGCAAGAAGGAATGCAGAACGGCTGGTGATTTTGGGTAATGGTGAGTTGACCAAGAGTTTTAAGATTTCTGCTCATCGTGTTTCAGAAGCAGCTCATAAAAAGATTGTTGCTTTGGGCGGTTCGGTAGAGATTGTCAAGGTGGCAGCACCTCAAAAGCATTAGAATTATTTGTTTAAATAATAAATTTTAAGAAGGTAGGCGTGAATGGCTGGACCGCAAGGATTAGTTAAAATTCCCGAATTAAGAAAAAGAATTATTTTTACAATCGCGGTACTCGCCGCATATAGGATCGGGGTTCACATTCCTACGCCTGGCGTTGATGGAAATGCGCTTCAGCAGGCATTCGCGAACATGCAGGGCACCATTTTTGGCTGGTTCAATTTATTTAGTGGAGGAGCTCTCGAGCGTTTCAGTATCTTCGCTTTAGGGGTGATGCCCTATATTAGTAGTTCTATTATTTTTCAACTTTTAACGGTCATGGTTCCTTATTTAGGTGATTTACAGAAGGAGGGAGATCAAGGCCGGAAGAAGATTACCCAGTACACGCGGTATGCGACAGTTGCACTTTGTTTTGTTCAGGGATTCGGAATTTCGAAGGTGCTAGAATCCTATAGCAGTCCCCAAGTAGTTTTAGAGCCGGGACTTGCTTTTAAAATTTTGACGACGATCACTCTAACGGGTGGAACGATGTTCTTGGTGTGGCTAGGAGAGCAAATTTCAGAGCGGGGAATTGGCAACGGTGTTTCCATAATTATTTTTGCTGGTATTGCGGCGCGAATCCCAAGTGGAATTACTAATGCTTTTTCGTTAGTCCGTTCAGGCGAGCTTAGTTTGGGCAAACTCTTAATTGTAACCGCACTCATTGTGGGAACGTTTTTCATTATTATTTTTGTTGAACGGGCGTCACGTCGAGTACCTGTTCACTACGCAAAGAGAGTAGTTGGACGAAAAGTCTACGGGGGCCAAAATACCCACATTCCACTGAAGTTGAATACTTCGGGGGTCATTCCGCCTATTTTTGCATCTTCGTTGCTGATGTTCCCTGCGACGATTGGTACGTTTGTGACTGCCGGCATTTTACAAACGATTGCGGGTTGGATTGCTCCAGGGAACTGGCTATATGAAATCTTGTTCGTGGGATTGATCTTCTTTTTCTGTTATTTTTATACGGCGGTGGCATTTAAGACCGAAGATGTTGCCGATAATTTGAAAAAATATGGTGGATTTATTCCGGGAATACGACCCGGCCCAAATACCGTCTCTTATATTGATTACGTTTTGACGCGTCTGACTTTAGGTGGAGCAGTTTATATTTCCATCATCTGTGTACTTCCCACGATTATGTCGCAGGCCTTGAAAGTTCCCTTTTATTTTGGTGGGACTTCAGTGCTGATTCTAGTGGGAGTGGCTTTAGACACGGTTGCACAAATTGAAACTTTTATGCTTTCTAGAAACTATGAAGGTTTTATGAAGCACGCAAGGCTGAAGGGGCGAGCAGCCTACACATGAATATTTTGTTTATGGGCCCTCCGGGATCTGGGAAAGGTACTCAGTCGGAGCTGGTTCGGAGCTCTTTTGGTCTTACCCACCTTTCCACGGGAGACATGTTCAGGCAGGCAATCAAAGATCAAAGCGAATCAGGCCTCAAGGCAAAGGCTTTTATGGACCGAGGCGCGTATGTGCCTGATGAGATCGTCATTGAGTTGATTCGTGGGCGCTTGAGGCAACCTGATTGTAAGAGTGGATTTATTCTAGATGGCTTCCCTAGAACGGAGAATCAAGCAAAGGCCTTAGCGTTGATGCTTCACGATTTGGGACTCGCTCTAAATTTTGTATTCTTCTTTAACGTTGAACAGGAAGTATTGGTGGAACGCCTTTCGGCAAGAAGAGTGTGCAGAAAATGCGGCAGAATTGTAAGTTCAACTTCTGGTGTTGGTGTTCAAGATCCGACCCCTTGTGCAAAGGGATCAGGAGAAGGTTGTGACTTTTTTCAGCGAGACGATGATCGTCCAGAAGTAGTTGCAAATCGAATAGAGGTGTATAAGTCTCAAACTACCCCTGTTTTAAGTTATTATCAGTCTAGGCAAATGTTGGTGACTATTGATGGAACCCAAACGCCTGCGGCTGTTTTTAGAATTATTGAACAAAAACTGAAAACTTTAGAAAAGAATAGCTAACCCATGGTGCAACTTAAGTCACCGACTGAAATTGACCAAATGCGGACTGCCTGTAAAATTGTCGGGCAAATACTCGTCGAGATCGAGGAGCTGGTGAAGCCCGGTGTCTCCACCGCGGATCTTGATTTATTCTGTCAGACGAGAACAAAAGAGCTTGGTGCGAAGCCCGCATTCAAGGGATATCACGGGTTTCCGGCTACGTTGTGCGTATCCGTAAACGAAGAAGTAGTGCATGGGATTCCCTCCAAAAAGCGCATACTGAAGTCAGGGGATATCGTTGGTTGCGACTTTGGTGTAATTTATAACGGCTGGTATGGCGATTCAGCGAAAACGTTTCGTGTAGGAGAAGTAACGGATTCTGCAATGAAATTAATTGAGGCCACCCGTAAAAGTCTTTATTTAGGCATTGAACAGTGTATCGTTGGCAGTCATTTGTTCAATATTGGTCATGCGGTCCAAAATTATGTTGAATCGTTGGGATATAGCGTGGTAAGAGAATTTGTTGGGCACGGTATTGGTCGGAGTTTGCATGAAGACCCGCAGGTTCCAAATTTTGGAGCTAGAGGCAAGGGGATGCTTTTAAAGCCAGGAATGGTTTTAGCAATTGAGCCAATGATCAATATGGGCAGTCCTGAAGTAAAAGTTTTATCGGATGGATGGACCGCGGTAACAGTAGATCGTAAGTATTCTGCTCATTTCGAGCATACGGTTGCTATTACTGAAAATGGTTATGAGATCTTGACGCAAGTTTAAATTTTTGTAAGGAGAAGGCTGTAAAAGTGAGAATAATCAGATGAGCGAGAAAGAAGCCGCGATTCAAATGGACGGGACAGTTTTGGAGCCCTTGCCAAATGCAATGTTTAAAGTGCAGTTGGAAAATGGACATCAAGTATTGGCCCACATTTCTGGGAAGATGAGAATGTTTTATATTAAAATTCTTCCTGGTGATAAAGTAACTGTTGAGCTTTCGCCTTATGACTTGTCCCGCGGCAGAATAACGTATCGAGCAAAATAAAAAACTAAGGGTCGAAAAGCGACGTTGAGACTTAGGTGAGTTTTGTTTTGGTATATTTT
>CAIMNF010000560.1 GCA_903842755.1 Oligoflexia bacterium | reverse complement strand
GGTTGATGGAGTAATTCAAATTCCCTTAGTGGAATTGTTGGATACGACAAACGGATTGGTGAGCGGACTTTTTAGTTCCCAAGATCAACCTTTTTTGGAAGAACTTGCTGAAGAAATTGACTCATTTGATCTTTTTGAAGTCTTTGATAAATCTTTTGACTCCTTGACGGTTGAACAGAAATTTGAACTTCTCAAGAAGGTGACTCATTTTCGAAGTCAATATTATCAAAGTTATCGAACGAATAGAGTTTTCATCGGACTTCAAGTAAAGAAAAGAATTACGATGGATTTTGATCGCAAAACCCGTATTTTTAGCAGGAATTACAGCCCCGGAACACATCAGGTAGATCTTTCGGGCGTGTTTAGCCCAGAAATTCATTATAAAGGTAAACGAGACCTGGCTGATGAATTCGTAGGAATAGAGTTTCACCTTCGAAAACAAATTCCTGGGGGTACCTTCACGGCAAACGCCTACCGGTTTTTCGAGCTCTTGGGTACTCCATTGGAGGCCAGTCACACGTACGCGGTAGGAAAAATACCGCAGTTTTCTCGCGATCCGATTTTAGAACCGTTAGCCTTCACAGAATTCGAACGAAGGGTCAATTTTATCTTAGAACTGTCGGGTTTGTTCATGTTTAAGAACAGCGTCAAAACAGTAGAAAACGAATCTGGAATCTTTTTTGGACATCTTACTCAGCCAACTCTCTCGTCCATGTATCGCAAAATTGCGGAGTATGCGTCAGGGAAGTTCGGTAGCACATTAGATATTAAATCTGATTTTAAGTTTCTTTACGCTGGATTAAAGGCGGGTAAAACGCTTGATACACCAGGGTATTGGGCCCTCGAAATTCGCTCGATTTTGGCGAAAAGTGAGCGCCTTACCGGATTTATGAATTACCTCCATCGCGCCATGGCTACTCAAGACTACTTTGTTTCCATCCCTGAAATGGAAGAGTGGTCTAAAACGGGTACCATTGAAGAATTATCAGAAAAAATAGGACAGTAATGGTATTCACCATCTGAAAAATCGCTTGAAGATAAGACCAGAGAAGTGGGCCTGTCTTCTAAAGAAATTGCGATGCTCAATATTCGCACTCGCTTCGCACAAGTGAATGTCCTTTATCACGATTGGACACAGGATCCTCTCTTCTATAAGAATGCTGCGCTTCTTAAAAAAATAGGCTTACTGCAGAACCGTTACCGTGAGTTGGCGGAAGCTTACCCATCTAAATCTAGAGCTTTTGTGAGAAACTTCTTAATTGACTCCGGAATTGCAGAGGCCTTTTTTGCATCGCTGGGATTTGACTTAAATCCGGCAATGAAGTCGGTTCTAATTAAAGAGTTCATCGATATTCGTCGACCCTAAACCTGCCAAATTGAATCGGTAAAACTCAGCATTTGCTTGTTGAATCGCGCCACTTCAGCGCGTAGTTTGAGGCAGATGGCAAAGCTTTTTTTCACCATTATTCTAGTCCTATTATTAAATCCCTTTCATGCGTTTGCCCAATTTACGAAGGTTTATTTAAGCATTCCGACGTTTCCGGTACCGGTTTCAATCAGCGCGGTGGATCTGAAAGACGGATTCAAGAAAATATATGTAACGGATGAAAAACTGGTCACACTTGTTGCTCGCCCGAGTGATGCGGATTTAGAGATTCATGTGACCGACAGCACCTACGATGCGACGCGAGTGCGTTTTACCTTCACCTTTATACTCCATGACTCTCGGACTCGGCTTGCCAACCCCCCTATCCCTATCGAGTTTTTGCTTCCAACCTCGTTGGATTACGAAACCACCAAAGAGCGGCTAGCTCTAAATGCGGGAAAAGGGGTTAAACTGTTACAAGATATTGTTTCTGAGGAAATGAAAGAGGGCAAAATTTTTACAGAATACTCGGATCCAAATTTGAATAATACTGGGCCACCCGCACACGAAAATCTTGCGAGTCGTCTGGCAAAAAGTCCGTATTATTTTCAATTTTCTGGCAACGCTTCGGGAGGTATTGAGGGATCAGGAAATTACTCAAATCGTTCTTTGAATGATGGAGTCAGTTACGATTTTAGCGTTTTAAAAAATAGATCTATGGCGGACTTCAACGGTTCTTATAGCCAAAGCTATGAGTCGGTTCCACAGCCGAACGCAGACGGCAGTGTTACTGGTAATTTTACAACCAGCACTTCTAAAACTCTTTCAGTTGGCGAAAGCGCGGTTTACACCCTATCCAGTGACCCCACGCACTGTAAGGGATGTTGGGGCGTCGTGGTTCTCAATTCCACCGTGCATGCGCCTGCTTCCAATATTCAATTTGAGAATAATGCCGAGTTAGGAATGGAATGGATCCTTTATCCGTTTAAACAAATTCAGAATAAAGAAATCACTGTAAAGGGCGGGGCCTCTTTTGTCGTGCTTAATCTCCAACAAGCGAATGGGTTAGGTCAATCCGATCACGATTATTTTGCGGTGTTTGGATCGATCTATTCTTATTGGGTGTTATCAAAAAATAGAATTACCGCAACTTTAAGCGCAAGCGGAAATTATTATCCAGCCTATGGTGCCTATTCGACGTGCAATGGAAACTTTAATGTTACTTTGCAAGCTACAGATGCACTTTCCTTTAGTTTTGGCGGGGGTATTAATTATATGGAAAAGAGTTTGACTTACCCAGCGAACCCAAACCTATCCAATTCGCTTCAAGCTCAACTCTTAGGCGGACAAGCCGGAATTTCGCCTAGTTGTTCTGGAAGTGTAAACATTAGCTTTGGAAATCGTAATCGGAAAGGAATCGATAAACGGTAGAAACTGTCCCCCAATGATGCTCAAATGTAGCTACAAAATCCTTTTAACTTATTGATATCTAGACATTTTATTGATTTGTGTTTGGTTATGTAGAATCCATGTCCACACTTCGACCCTAAAAAGACCCTATTTAACTCCCGTGTGCCTGATCCCTCCAACCAATTCCCGGTCCGAATGAACGAGAGATTGTGCGAAACTGGGAGATCTAGAGGGGCATATTTGGCATTAAGTGCATCGTCATCAGCATTTGCTGACTTAAACTTAAGCACGGAAAGGGGGCAGTTTGTACTTCTAACCGAAAAGAGTTAAAAAAGAACAATGATTGATCCTGTCAAACCCAAGAATTCAACGGTTCATACTCTCGGGGAGCGATTGGCGGACACGAATGAAGTGAATTGCCTTGAAGTTTTCCTCCGATGGACCAGTGAAAAAAAGCTGGAACTTTACCCCGC
>CAIMNF010000559.1 GCA_903842755.1 Oligoflexia bacterium | reverse complement strand
GGACGTGAACGTCCATCCGACAAAAACGGAAATTCGTTTTTTAGATCCGAAGAAAATCTTCGCTCTCTGCAGTGCCGCGATCGAAAAAATTCTACACGACTCTACTCCGACCGAATTCTGGTCCACCCAACCTCAAAGTTTTGGACATTCTTATTACAAATCGCCCGATTTTTCCCAAATCAAATGGCGCCCGGAAGAGCATACGAACGCCCCAACCGGTGACCGGACACTTGAAGCCTTAGGTCATAGCACCTTCCCCCATTCGCCCCAGCACCAAACCGAATCGCCAAACTTAGATGTTTCGCCGCTCGGGCAATATCGGGGAGTTTTATTTCAAACGTATCTGGCGTTTGAAAAGGGCGAAGAACTGCTGCTCGTGGACCAACATGCGGCACACGAACGCATTCGGTACGAAAGCCTAAAGCGAAAGGTCCTTAACCGTGAAAATGTGGAGAGCCAAAGCCTCTTGATGCCTGAAATCATTAAATTCAACAAAGAGATGATTTTAGAACTCGCGCACAAAATTCCCCTCCTCAATCAAATTGGGTATGATTGCGAAGTTTTTGGCGAAGATTCGATTCTTTTTCGGGGAATCCCCGCAATTTGGGGAAATGCCCAACTGCCCATCCGGCTAAAAAATTTATTAGAACGCTTGCAAGATACCCCGTCTCAACACGCAGAGCTTGTCTGGGACGAGACGCTTTTTGAAAAGGTCGCCATGGAGGCGTGCAGATCTTCCTTTAAAGCCGGCGATCGGATCACGGAAGAAGGCGCGATCGATCTCGCCCAAAAACTTGTTCACTGCGATCACCCGGGCAATTGTCCTCATGGCAGACCCACATTTATTAAGCTGACTCAGCTCAAGGTGGAAGAATGGTTCAGCCGGAAAATCTAAGCACTCCCCGCACGGTGATTCTTACAGGGCCTACGGCGGTCGGAAAGTCTTCTCTTGCCATTCACGTCGCGCAATTATTGAAACAAGAATCACCTCCCCAAGACCTTGAAATCATCAACGCCGATAGTGTCTGTTTTTATCAAGAGTTTAATATTGGTTCCGCGAAACCGTCACCTGAAGAACAGAACCAAGTGGTTCATCATTTATTGGATGTAGCATCTCCGCTAGACCATTATCATGTCGCAAATTTTCTAAGGGATTTTGAGTAGGTACTTGACCACATTCATCGCCAAGGAAAGCGCGCATTGGTCGTCGGAGGTAGTGGTTTTTACCTCAAGGCTCTGCGGATGGGGCTTTGGGATGCACCTCAAACTTCAGTGGAGTACCGAGAATCCGTGGAAGCCCTCAGCACTGCCGACCTCTTCCAACAACTGCTGCCCTTGGATGAAGCTCACGCCAAGAAAGTGGGGCCCGCCGATCGGTATCGGTTAATCCGAGCACTCGAAATTATTTTTTTGAGTGGAAAAACACCCACAGAGCTTGAAAGTCAAATGCCGAAACATCCTGACCCCCGCTTTGAACTCTGGGGGTTAGACCGCCCAAAAGACGAATTAGAAACTCGAATTCATGCGCGCGTAGAGCAAATGTTGAGCCAAGGGTGGATCGAGGAAACTCAACAATTAAG
>CAIMNF010000558.1 GCA_903842755.1 Oligoflexia bacterium | reverse complement strand
TCCGAAGCCCCGAGATAGATATGGAGCATTTTAACGATGAACCCTTTCATCTCTCCATTGAATTCCGATCCGAATTGCTAATAATTGAGAGTTAATCTCGAGGAAATGTTGAAGAATTGAGGAGGCGCTTGTCCCTGGACTATCCTCGGTTGAAGAATTTGTGTGAACAGTTGGAAAGGTACCTATGACTTGTACATCTTCAGCCTGGCTGCTTACAAAAGGGAAAGCGCCTTCATAGTGACCCTGTAAATTAAAGAATAGATCGATACCACAAGTTTTTCTTTTTTCGTTTTCCGACTAAGCCTTTTCGCCAAAAGTTCGAACAGATCGAATGGTGTCAGGACATTTATCTGTGCTTCTGGAATTGATGTCTCCGGAAAGGTCTTTTTGAGATATGCTTTAACATTTTTATCAGTGTAGGCTACTCGTCTGAGCTTCATTGCTTCGATAATTTCTTCAGCATGGTCCGATAAGTCATCGTCTTCTGAAGGACCGCTCTCATTCGAGGTTTGAGATTATTACCCCTCAGTGTCCTTTGAAGGATTGCTTTCTGTATTATAAGAGTCATCAGTAGGATCGCTTTCATAGGAAGACCCCTATTCGCCTTTAGAATGATCGCTATTCGAAGAGAACTCTGAAACGTCAAAGACTTGCAAGTTGTCTTCCCTGCTGTTTTGCGGAGGAGTGAATAGCTAAACTTGTAAAAATGGGAAGCCCTATATCAGCTCTGAAAGCTTTTCTTTCAAGTCGAGGAGAGAACGGAGTTTGGAATCTAGTTGGTTCGCCGTTTTGTCCAAGTCTTTGCAGATCGGATAGTAAACGTCGTAAATTTTTGCTCTATAAAAATAGATCTGAGAAATAATGCTATGCAAGTCTCCAGTAAGATCTTTCCGGAGACCTATTTTGATGATCTTCTTGATAAAGTCGAACAAGTCGTCGCCCCCTTCTTTCAAAAGATAACGAATAAGACGACTAGCCTTTTGTTAAGAGATCAATTTGCCTTTTAAGAATAGAAACCTCTCGAGCATCTTTTAACCAAATTTCTTCAGGTCGCATTTCTTTATTAATTTCAAGCGTCGACCGAGTTAGCGGATGACTCGAAGATCTTCGCTCGAAGAATTTCTTTACGCTTTGAGAAGTTCCAACTTGCTTTCGCTCTCCGATTAGATTTCAAGTAGAAAACTTCTGAAAGTTTAGATCCCTCTGAGTTGGTGAGAAAGATACTGATGCCACGGAACGTTTTCAGAGATGTAATTTTTCGAGACGTACTTCTATTCAATCAGATTCTAACCGACACAAACAATGCTGTTTCCTTGTCTGGCCAGTCGCTTGCTGAACCTGTTCCTCAATTTTGGTTTCTTACATAAACCCTCCACAGATGGAACTTGTAATCTGCTTTATGTAATTTCACACTTCCTTGAGTCCTTCTCTCTACTTTGCATCTTTTTGGGCATTTTAATTAATTTAATAATTTATTTAATCCGATCTGTCGCTTTTAAATTAAGTTCCAATTTAAAGGAACCGTGTCGATTATTATAAAGTTGATTAATATTGATTTAGTAAATATCATATATATTTTTATTTGGGGTTTTGGGGTTTTGGGG
>CAIMNF010000557.1 GCA_903842755.1 Oligoflexia bacterium | reverse complement strand
ATCTAAAAAATTAGTTATTCTGGAAACGGTTTTTTTACTCGGATTGCTTGGCTTGACCTGGAGTGTGCGCGTTTATCATCTCGGCGTTTTAGTAAAACCAAAAATAACGGCAACTCGTCCCGAGCATTTAGACGATCCGTCGCTCCCCCTCTGGACTAAAGGGGAATGGATTCCAAAGGAAAAATTTGGCATTCATCAACTGGTGGTCCAAGGGACACCCTATGAGCGTGGCCTCATCGCGGGGCATTTTGTGCACTCCCTCATGGATCAGGAAGAACAGGAGCTTATCGATCAATTTCACCACTTTTTTCCGCACCCTTTATTGCAGCGTTTATTTAGTTTGGCGATGATTCGATGGTTCTGGGGAATCGAGCGTTATTTTGATCCCTGGATGATTGAAGAAATGGCCGGAGTCTCAGAATTTAGTAATCCAAAATATGACGACCTAATCGACCCAATGACCCGACAAATCGTTTACCATGGTTTACATGAAGTGGGCCAAATGATGGTCGATCAGACCGGGGACGATATGGGGTGCACTGTAGCCGCAATTCCCGTTTCGAAGACAAAAAATTGGATCATCGGCCGAAATTTTGATTTTGAAGGTGGACGGATCTTTGATCGCGATAAAATCATGAAATGGGTTTTTCCGGAGCAGGGCCATGCATTCGTGTCCGTCATTTGGGCCGGCATGGTGGGCGTCGTAACTGGAGTAAATGATCAAGGCCTTTATCTTTCGCTGAATGCCGCAGGAACGACGGATTTTGCGCGGTACGGAACTCCATCGACGCTGATCATCCTCAAAGCCCTCCAATTCACCGAAACGGCAGAACAGGCTGCAAAACTCATTGCAGAATCGCCCATGTTTATCACCGATATTTTTACGGTTTCTGATCGCACCACCGGAAAACTTTTCCGCATTGAGAAATCTCCCAAGCACACTGAAATTCTTCCTCTCACGGATGCATCGATCATCACTAATCATTTGGTCAGCCCTTATTGGAAAAACGACCGAATTAATTTGTTTAGAGAAAATGAATTAACGTCTCACTTAAGGCTGGCTCGCGGCGAAGAACTCCTGCGTATTTTGCCCGAAACTAAAGATCCAACCCTGAACGTATTAGAACTATTAAGGGACAAAGGGTCACACGATGGACGTCCGCTTCATTTTGGCAACAGACAGGCGATTGATCCCTTGATTGCAACCCATTCGGTTATTTATCATGAGCCAGAGAATATCCTTTACGTAAGCTCAGGGCCAGGCGTTACGGGCGCCTTTATTGGATTCGATCTTAAACAATCCTTTCAGCTGCGCCACCCTACCTTAGCGGAGCCTCAGCGAGCCATCTTACCTCATGACTCTCGCTTAACCGATCAACAGTGGGAGAATGTGAAGGAGGCTGCTCGTTTGGAGACCTTGGCAGAGAAGCTCATTGTGGCGCAACATTGCGCCGAAGCAGAAGGGTTGCTCAAGAAAGCGTCTGAACTTTACGAGCCCTCGTACACCTTTTTTACAGCGTGGGGAGACTTAATGAAATGCCATGGCGAGCTTGCCGAAGCAAAGAGTGCATGGAATAAAGCATTAGCCCTTCATCCCGCTTATCCAAAAGAAGTCCGCAAATTGAAATTAAAAATCAAGGAACTTGCACCATGAAGCTTAAGATCATTCCTCTTGCGATGTGCTTTCCTCTTTTATTCCTGTTTTCGGGTTGTGCAAGTTCACGCCTATCGGCATCGAATGACGCTGCTCCTTCCGCAAGTCGAGGCGGACTCCTCTTTCCGCCTGGCAATTATCAGCATCAAGTTCAACTCAAGTTTAATCGAGACGATCCCCAAAAAATGAAAAGTTATCATTTAATTGGTTACGTTAAAATTGAACCGAACTTTATTCAAACGGTTGGAATTTCGCCCCTGGGTTTCAGTGTCTTTAAAATTCAGGATCATTTGAAGACCGAGCAAAATCCCGCGCATCTTCAAGTCGAAATTTTTCTGGACCCGCTTAAAAAATTTCAGGATAAAATTGAAGCCTATTATCAAGTGTTAAGAAAAGTTCTAACCTTATCCACCCACCAGACCGAAGATGACTCGCTTCATTGGGATGAATCCACTCCAGAAGGTTACCCATTAAAAATGACTTACCAAGAAAACAGTGCCGAAGCGTCGACTTTACTCAGCATGAGCGACTATGATGCTCAACACATTCCAAGAAAGCTTAAATTGGAGAACCCTCATTTTGAAGTAATAATCGAGGTCAGTCATGATTAAGTTTCGACGATTAAACTTCCGTAAAATCCTCTGCCTAATTTTGACTTACTATTGCGTTGAAATTTTGTGGAGGCGTTGGTTTTTCGGCCAAATCCCAACTCAAGTTTCGCCTCTATTTACTTATGGCTTGGTCATTCTTGATTTTGCGACCATTTTTATATTACTCCGACCGAAGCGATTCAATCACCTGTAGTTTTTCGGCTTTTAACGCAGGAACTAGTCCACTGGCTACTCCAACCGCAAAAATCGAAAAGAGCGAAAGCGAGACCGCAATGGGATCAAAGACCCATTCAAATTTAAGTTTTGGGACGAGCTGAGTCGCTAGAAAAATCAAACCTTCATAGGCCGTAAACCCAATCAGTACTCCCATCAGTCCCGCGACTCCACAAAGTCCTATCGACTCACTCAGTACTTGGACCCGAATACTTCGGTGAGTTGCGCCGAGTGCTTTGCGTATTCCAAACTCCTTAAGCCGTTCCGTGACGGAGACCAGCATCATATTATTGATCCCAATTCCCCCAACCACGAGCGAAAGGAGCGCAATTGCGCCCAGGAGGATTGCGAAAATATTTAAAAATTTCTTCATCTGGGCAATCAACGTACTATCGGAATCAATGAAAAATTGCCCTGAATTTCCGTACTTTCCAACGTAGTAGCCGCGCAGTCGCTTTCCGAAAGTCTCCACATCGGTCCCGGACTCTACTTGCATCACCACCGCATGAATCTGGGATTGCCACCAATTATCAATCACCGTCTGAAAGTAGGAATACGGTAACAACACATGTAAATTCGGTGGCGTCCAATCCGAGTTGGAACCCACGGGCGCCAAAACTCCCATAATCTTACACGGAAAATTTACACGGCTTCCGTCGGTCAGCGTTAACACCTGCCCTATCGGATTCATTCGGGTAAAAATTCGCTTTGCCAAATCAAATCCAATCAAACAAACGGGACTCTTTCCCTCAACGTGGTAATCATTAATATTCGTCCCCGCCTGAAGCGAACGATTCGTAATCGCCAAATATTCGGGAACCACACCCATAATCGTTACTTTTCCATCACCTCCTTCTACCCCACCGGAAATCGCTCTCATGTTGCCAACGCTCAGGGAAGGCGACATTTTACTAATTTCACGGAAAAGTGGCCGTACAGGCAGCAAATCTTTTTTCCAGTCAAATGCTTTAAAATAAACGGGGACGATGTCGGTGGCCTTCATTCTCCAGTTGGGCCAAGCACGGAGAACGACCTTGTTCACCCCTAGCGATTCATACGACTCCAAGATTTTTCCCTTTGCGAACTGTCCAAGCGTAACCATGGCCAGCACAGCAGCAACACCGATCATCACGCCCAACATCGTTAAGAGCGATTTTGCCTTGTTTCTTAAGATATTTTCGAACCCTAAAGGAAGCACCGAACGAATGAGCTTTTTCATCATCGGCCAGTCGTAACGTTTTGGTAGTCTTAGCCGTTTCTTTAGCACTCTCGTGGACGAGGATCCTTGAAAATGCTTTAGACCTTCCGCTACAAAATTGTCGACCACGTGGGTGAACGCGCCGTCCTTCAGATGATAAACCTTCGCGCATCGCTTCGCCACTTCCGCGTCGTGTGTAATCAAGATAATGGTTTTGCCTTGACGGTTCAGATCCGCAAGCAAATCCAAAATCTGCTGAGCATTTTTACTGTCTAAATTTCCGGTCGGCTCGTCGGCCAGGATCAAATCAATATCGTTCATCAATGCACGCGCAATGGCAACCCGTTGCTGCTGCCCCCCCGACAATTGGTTTGGGTGATGATCTAAATGTTCTCCTAAGCCAAGCTTCTGCGCCAAGGTAACGGCCTTTTCCCTATCCTCTGAGCGGATTTCAGCAAACTCGCTCGGATAACGCGTGGGAAGTAAAATGTTTTCGATTGTCGATGTTTTTGCAAGTAGATGAAATTGTTGAAACACAAAACCAATTTTTTGATTGCGAATTAACGTCAACTCATCGGACGAAAGCTGCATCATATCCGCGTCGTCGAACACAACCGTCCCAGAAGTAGGCTTTAAAAGAAATCCTAACACATAAAAAAGAGTCGACTTTCCAGAACCCGACGGCCCCTGAATACCCACAAACTCGCCTGGCTGGACTTTGAATTCAAGATTTCTCAAAACCTCTACAGTCTGATCGCCCACTT
>CAIMNF010000556.1 GCA_903842755.1 Oligoflexia bacterium | reverse complement strand
TATTAATTGCAATCTGTGACGCCATATTGATCTTATAAAGCAACATCAAAAATGTCACCATCACGGGAATGACAAAGACCACTTCCAATACCCCTTGCCCCTGCTCATTCTGAAGTAACTCTTTAGCACCCACTGTTTGCCGCTCCATTTTCCCAATAAATAAACTTAACCTTTGCATGATTCTGAATTTTTGTTTTTGTCGTCTCACACTCTTGAGTACTTTGCTCGCGACCTAACCAACTTTCACTCGTGAGATCAAGCTGCACGGGATTGGCCACTTTATTCCACGGATATAATCCGACGGACGTGACAAAACGAAATGTGGTCCCCTGATTCCAAGCCCCTTGAGTCGGGTCATTTTGAAAAAAACTACCTCCACCAATGTGGGCGCCTGTAACGGTAGAGTCTCCGCCCTTGGCTTTAATTAGCGTTCTCCATTTTCCAACAATGAGGGTGCTTAAAACAGACTCTGCATTTTCTCTCTGATTTTCTTGAGAAGGTGCCGAAGAAAGGTAGGCTCGAGCCGACATAAAGGTCACGTAATGAATGTAATTTCCAATCGCAAAAACAGCCGACAACTTTACGTAAAAAAAGAAAAAAGAAATGATAATAATTAAACTAAGTAAAAATTCTACCATCGCCTGACCCTGTTGTGCCCGGCGTACTTGCTGCGTGATTGGTTTGCTGCGATGGAGTACGGTGTCTTTCATCTCAGCTTCTTCATCGGAATCGCGAAGAAAATTCTGGAGAAATTAACAAAAACAGGCAAAAATTGCCCGAGTCAATTTTCTGTCTGCGGATTGACAAAGACTCTAAATTGATCCGGATTTTGAGCCACATTTTTTTCGCCGTCGGCTTTGGGGTGTCCCCATTGGTAGGTGTTTTTGTAATCCTTCGTGAGCGGCGACGTCAAAGTTTTGTACCAGTCCCGATCTTCCATGAGCTTTTCAATCCCGATAAAAGTCATAATCACAATGGCGAGCAACAAGATATACTCAACCGTCGCTTGACCGCTCTTGTTGAGTTGGGGATCTACTTTGTCCATACTTTTGGCGACTCCGCACCCGTCCTCAACATTTTCTCCAGCTTTCCGCCGCTCTTAGCTGCAAGCTTGTCCGCAAACATTCCCATTTGCCGAGCAATAACGGCTGCAGACCCAATCACAATCGACAAAAGCAGAATATACTCCACGACGGCTTGACCGCCCTGGCGCTTCTTTCGCTTTAAACGATTTTTATTGATTATTCCGCGACCCACAACGTCCCTCTATTCTCATTATCGCACAACTTGACCTTAAAACAAAACCCAGAGCAAAGTGCCGTTTGACTGTAGGTTTAACTGCTCAAAATTTTGACGAAGAATATCTACGTCACCGATTTGAATTAAAGCCGACTGCTGATCCTCACTTAATCCCGATGAAAAAAAGTAAAGCTGATCCCCAGGCTGAACCTCAATTTCTACAATCTCGGGCTCCAAATGTTTGACTGTTCCGTAGCTCATTAACGGTACCTGTGCTCCTTCTGGGTGATCTCCAAGGGGATCCATCTGCCGGGAAAGCGAACGTGGCGCTACGATTTGCTTCACTCTGCCCTTCCGACTTAAATACAAACTGCAACACCCCACTTGAGCAAGCGAAAGAAGGCGACCCTCAAGGTAACCCGCTATTGCGGAAGCCCCACCCGAATTTAGCCAACAGCGTCCTTGATTCGTTTGATTTACCTTTTGATTTGCAAATGCGACCGCATTAAAAAGTGCATTTCCTGCAATGGAGTAAAACGATCGAAGCTCAAAAGGCAACGTTGCATCTAAGTCACCTGCTTGTTGCTCAAGAAATTGTCGAATCGATTGAACGGCAATCTTTGAAACTTTTTTACCTTGAGAACCCCCAAAGCCGTCGGCTAAAATAAAGACGCCCTTTTCGGGGTTCACTTCAAAGTAATCTTCTTGAAGCGGTGCCTGGCCCTGACTTTGTATTCCTTCTACACGCAGGATGGGGAGTCGTTTAGATTTAGGCTTAGTCTTTTCCATTCCTTATCCTTATTTTGACGGCGGTGTTCCTGGAACATCACTGGTTTTTTCAGAGGGTGAAGTCACCGCATTCGATGTCCCATTTTTAATTCCCAAGTCCCTCAGCACTTCGATTTTCTTGAGTCGCGATGTCGCTTTCAAATAGTAGTCGTCATCCTTTGGAACATTTAATAAAACCTCATTGTATTTAGCTTCGGCAGTATCAAATTCACCAAAACTTTCGGCGAAGACCCCTTCAGTATAGACCGCCCTGGCTTTTCCCTGAAGAATTCCTCGAATTTCTTTCATGCCTTCAATGGGTTCGGTCGTTTCAGGGTCGGCACGCAATGCTTCTTCGTAGGCGTGATAGGCGTCATTAAAGTTTCCGGAACTTTTGAGCTCGCGTGCCTTTTGAAGCCAAGGGTCACGGGCCGCCGCAATCGCTGCATACGATGCCGCAATGGCATCTTTTAGTTGTTGATTCAGTTTGGTGTCGGGATTATGGCGATCTAAAATTTCTTCGTATTGATCAATCGAATCATAATACCGTTTTGCTGCAAAAAGCTCCTTGGCCGCTTTGAAATCGTTGATCGCTTTCTGGTGAATCGCTTCCTTTTCCTGTTTGATTCTAAGCTCAGACTCTGCTTTCTCTTTCTCGGAAATAATTTCTTTTCTCCAACCGCTCACGGCCGCATTTTCTGGCTCTAAAAGTTCGATGTCGGGGAACTTAGCTTCAGCGGCCTGAAACTTCTTATTCTCCATTAATATTCGCGTCTCTTCAATCAAAGAAGCCAATTTTGCTTTGTCCTGCGCTTCTTTTTCTTTTCGTTTTCGCTCCTCTTCCCGGGCTTCGAGTTGACGCTTACCTTCAATAGCATACGCATGAATTTCACGTGCTTGTTTGTAGTCCTGAACTAAAGTAAAGATTTTTTCAATTTCATAAATGGACCCATTATAATCTCTATTCTTATAAAGTTCTAACCCCATCTGGTATTGGCTTTCAATGGCTTGCTGTTGAGCTGGAGTAAGCGACTCATAAGAAGGAAGGCCTCCCGCCGTCTTCTTCTCATCCTTCTTTTTAAGATTCTTCTTTTGTGCCGCTTTGATATTTGCACTCGAATCGCCGGGCTCGGGGCCATCATCTAAAAACATATACATAGCACCTAAAATTACAGCGCCATAGATGATTTGCTTTTTAACCGGCATCATCCTGAAACGTTCTAAAAATCCGCCGATGAGTGACTTTTTCTTTTCTGGCTCCGGCTCTGGAAATGGAGGCGCCAAGGGTGCTGGCCCTGGAGTAATCAAATTTGGATCAAATGCTTGCGGCTGCTGAAAAGAATGATCAAGCGGTACTGCCTCCTGGATGGGCGCAATAGGCTCTACTTCATGCTGTGGTACCGCGATAAACTCTTGCTTTTTTTGTTCGTAGTCGGCTTGGACAACTTGGAAAGTAAAAGGAGTGTCGCCAATTTGAATTCGGTCACCACTATTTAATTCAATTTCGCCTTCCACTCGAACATCATTTACGTTCGTCCCATTGGCAGATCCTAGGTCAACTAAATAAAAGCCCTTGTCTCGCTTTACGATGCGCGCATGTTCTCGCGAGGACCGCTTGTCGGTCAGTTTGACATCACACTTTGGTGAACGTCCGATTGAAATTTCAGGCCTTTGAATTTCAAATTGATCTTCCGGCGACCCGCTCGCGCCAAAAACCAGAACAGCCTTTTCCGTATGGAGCGCATTGATTTGTCGAGTAGCACCATCCGGCTCGACTTGGCTAAAATCATTGGAAACCTGTTCGAAACCTGCGGGTGCCCCTTCCGCAATACCAGGACCAACACTAGGATCGATGATCTGAGTCTGATTACTTGGATCCTTTTTTTCTGCAAACGAATTAAACTCTCCGGGAGAAGATTCGGAGGGGGGTTCCGTAGGCTGCGGATCCGCATCTGCCGGTAAGGCAACTTCTAACCCTATCGGTACGCCAGTGCCTGGTGCACCAGCGCTCGGTACGTCGGATGCTAATTCAACAGGAATGGCTACGACTGGAGCAAGAGGTGCCACTTTTTCAGGGAGCGGCTTTACGTCCTCCGATCTAAGTCTAAACTCATAAGGTCCCATTTCAACACGGTCACCATCTTTGAGAGTGGCTTGCCCCACTTCTTGGCCATTAATTCTGAACCCGCCAAATTTGGATCGATTTTCTAATTCTACGCCTTGAGGAGTCACACGAAACAAGGCGTGCTTTCTTGAAATAGCACGGTCTTCCAGCCGAACCACGCACGCTTGGTCCCGTCCGACCCAGACTTCATCTTGAAGGGGGACCTCTTGAACAAGCTGCCCATTCTGAAAGATCTCCAGTTTTGGTGCTGCACCCATAACCTATTCCTCAATATCCTTTCGACAATTCATCGTTAATTTCCTTTAGCTCTTCTTCGGCTTCTATATATTCCGGATTGGCTCGATCAAAATACATCAAGCGCTGTGCTGCCTCATAATAACCTTTTGCTTCCCTAAGTCTCCCCGCTTCGCGCGCCTTGCGCCCACTG